>CAYXJI010000083.1:0-12055 GCA_964465175.1 uncultured Burkholderiaceae bacterium
GGGCAAGACGCTCGCTTTTGGTATTCCAATGATCCAGCGCATTGCTCAGAACGGCGGCCAGGGATTGGTGATGTTGCCAACGCGTGAGCTCGCGCTCCAAGTTGATGAGGTTTTGCAACGTGTTGGTCGCCAACTTAACCTGCGCACTGCAGTCTTGATCGGTGGCGCCTCAATGGGCCAGCAGTTGCAATCGATGCGTCGCAAACCACATATCATTATTGCCACACCTGGTCGTTTGATCGATCATATGGAATCAGGCACGATTGATTTTTCCGAATTAGAAAATTTGGTGTTGGATGAAGCCGATCGCATGTTGGATATGGGCTTTATCGACGACATCGAAAAAATCGTCGCAGCAACGCCAGAAACACGTCAAACCATGTTGTTCTCCGCCACCTTAGATGGCGTGGTTGGCAATATGGCGCGTCGCATCACTAAAGACCCAATGATTATTCAAATCGCTGGCTCTGCGACTAAACATGAAAACATTCAACAAAAAGTGTATTTCGTCGATGACTTGTCACACAAAAATCGTATGCTCGATCATTTATTACGTGATGAATCTTTGGATCAAGCTGTGGTATTTACCGCCACAAAACGTGATGCTGACACGATTGCCGATCGTTTGAATATCGCTGGTTTCGCAGCTGCTGCTTTGCATGGCGACATGCATCAGGGCGCGCGTAATCGCACTTTGGATTCTTTACGTCGCGGTCAAGTACGCGTTTTGGTAGCAACGGATGTCGCCGCACGTGGTATTGACGTGCCAGGCATTACGCACGTATTCAACTACGATTTGCCAAAATTCCCAGAAGACTATGTGCATCGCATTGGCCGTACAGGTCGCGCAGGTCGTCAAGGCTTGGCAGTATCCTTGGTTAATCATGCTGAAAGCATGAACGTCAAACGCATCGAACGCTTTACTAAGCAATTGATTCCTGTCGATGTTGTTGAAGGTTTTGAGCCGAAGAAAACAGCAATGGCAGCACGTGCACCGGCACGCAAAGCGAGTGGCTGGAAACCGGGCGACAAGCGCACTACCGGCAATAGCTTTGGCAACAGCAGCAAGCCAGCACAACGTAGTTTCAGCAAGCCAAATGCGGCGCCACGCAGTGAAGGCAGCGGCTTCGGTGCTGCTGCAAAATCACGTTTTGGTGATGCTAATGGTAATCGCCGCAGTTTCGCGGATCGTTAATCTAGCGACCGCTGTAGCAAAGTAGAAATAAAAAAGCGACCATTGTGGTCGCTTTTTTTATGGAAAAAAGTCCTGCTATTTCGTCTTGATCAATTCCAATTATTGAGATCGGAAAATAATTTCTCTCATGCGCTGCAATTTTGGCGCAACCATAGGTACGGTCAGCATGGTGCTGGCGATCGCCATTAGTAACATCGCTGTAAAAGTCTCGCTCGTAATGATTTTTTTATCGAGTAAAATATTCACAAAAATAATCATGATCAAGGCCTTAGTTTGCAATAACCAACCGATAATACTGGCCTCGCCTTTTTCCCATTTCAACACTTTACCTGCCAGTTGCACTCCAATTAATTTACCGCTAACTGAAGCCGCCAATAACACTGCTGCGACCATAAAAACCACCAATCCACCCATCGCCCAATTGGTGCGCAAACCAGTACTTAGAAAAAATACCGGCATAATCGCCAACAACACATGATGGCGCATCAAATCCATTTTTTCTTGATTAAACCAATGCGCATCCATGACAGCACCGGCCAAGAAAGCACCTACCATAAAGTGCAAGCCCGCCCAATCTGCACCAAGACTGCAAGCCGCTAACCAAATCAGACCCACATACCAGCGATCACGCTCTTGCAACCACACCATGACGCGTCGATAAAATATCGTCACGACCGCAAACACCAGCAAAAACCCAATTTGCCGAGTAACTCTATCCCAGTCGAGCATAATCAAAGCCAACACGCCCCAGATCGCGATATCATCGACACTGGCATACCGCAAAATACGTTGGCCGATAGGCTGGCGCAAAATTTCTAATTTCTCCATCAACAAAATCAGAATAGGTAAGGCAGTGACGGCACAAGCCATTCCCACGCCTAAAACAAATTGCCAACGCTGTGCACCGGGGCCCATCCATCCGACAAATTCCAGCATACCGAGCGCCACCACTGCGCCAAACAATAAAGGCATGCCAAGAGCCAAACCTGCCGTCACACCGCTCTCAAAGCGATGCTCCCACGCCTGAGCCAAATCGAGCTCGATTCCTGCGATCATGACAAAGATCATTACCGCCCACCAAGCAATGCCATTTAAGGACTGAATCACGGCAGGATTAAATACGAAATGATAATAGTCTGGAAAAGCAGCCCCCAAGATGCCTGGCCCCAACAAAATGCCGGTAATAATTTGCACCACCACCAAGGGCGCGTAATAGTCCGTCTTAAAAACTCGCCACAATAAATAGGGCAGTGAGAAAATCAGCAACATGGCCAATAAAAATATCTCGGTCGTCGTCATTGTTTGATGCATAAGTGCGTCCCCATTTTTTAATCTTTATTTATTGCTTGCGCTTAACTTGTGCTTGGCTTGTGTTTGGCTTCACTAACGTAAAGTAAGGCTAGCTACTTTAAATTATGGAAACGATTCCACATTAAAACAGTATTTATTTTCAATTGCAAACGGATTTAAGAAATACAAAACGACGCTCAAAAAAATTTTAGTTTAGCGCCATCAGTACGCGCAAATTAGCCTTCCAGCTTCTCCGCAGTATTCTATAATCATTCATTCACCATCAACCACCAGACAGATCCATGAGCGATAGCATCAGCACTAGCACTAGCCCCATTCGATTGACCTCGTTTTCCCATGGTGGTGGTTGCGGCTGCAAAATTGCGCCAGGTGTACTGGCAGAAATTCTTAAAAAATCGACAGGATTTCCTGTGCCTAAGGAGCTCATGGTCGGCATAGAAACCTCCGACGATGCTGCAGTCTATCGACTCAATGATGAACAAGCGCTCATCGCAACGACGGATTTTTTTATGCCTATCGTTGACGATCCCTATGATTTTGGACGTATCGCTGCCACCAATGCGATCTCGGATGTGTACGCAATGGGCGGCACGCCGATTATGGCGCTCGCCTTAGTTGGTATGCCTATTAATCAAATTCCGCTGGAGGTCATCGGCAAGATCATTGAGGGTGGCGAAAGTATTTGTCGCGAGGCTGGCATTCCGATTGCCGGAGGTCATAGTATCGATTCAGTCGAGCCCATTTATGGTCTAGTGGTCTTGGGCTTGATCCATCCATCCAAGGTCAAACGCAATTCCAGTGCGCGCGTTGGCGATCAGCTGGTTTTGGGTAAGCCACTAGGTGTAGGCATACTGTCGGCCGCCTTAAAAAAACAGCAATTAGATGCTGACGGCTACGCCAGCATGATCACGAATACGACCAAACTAAACAAGCCAGGTCAAGCCTTATCGCAACTCGACGCCGTGCATGCGATGACCGATGTGACTGGCTTTGGCTTACTCGGCCATTTATTAGAAATCTGCCGTGGTGCGCAAGTTGGTGCCAGGCTGCGTGTCACCGATATTCCCTTTCTACCGCAAGTCAAACATCTCGCCGCCGCTGGCTGTATCACGGGCGCGTCAGCGCGCAATTTTGCGGCCTATGGCGATGCGGTCAGCTTCACTCAAGAAGATGCAATCATACAAGCATTATTAACTGACCCACAAACTTCAGGCGGACTTTTAGTTGCCTGCGCGCCTGAAGCACTTGCGCAAGTATTGGAAACATTTCGCAAGAGTGATTTTCAAGACGCTGCAGTGATAGGCGAAATTGTCGCCGGCCCGGCGCAAATTCAAGTTTTGTCCAACTAATTTTTATTCACCTTAGCTAAACTCATTTTACTGCGATCATGAACCAACTCGACCAACTAAAACAATACACAACGGTAGTAGCCGACACAGGTGACTTTCAAACTATGCAGGCCTACACGCCGCGCGATGCGACGACCAATCCTTCCCTGATTTTAAAAGCGGTACAAAAGCCGGAATATCAACCATTGCTAGCGGAAGCGGTAGCGCAAAATGCCGGCAAATCCAGCGAGCACATCATTGACCAACTATTGATTAGTTTTGGCCTGAAAATTTTAGAAATCGTACCGGGTCGTGTTTCTACCGAGACCGATGCAAGGCTTTCGTTTGATATTGAAGCTACGGTTGCAAAAGGCCGGCAATTGATCGCCTTATATGAAGCGGCTGGCATTGCGCGCGAACGAATTTTGATCAAGATTGCGTCGACCTGGGAAGGCATACGCGCTGCCGAAATTTTAGAAAAAGAAGGCATACGCTGCAATATGACTTTGCTATTCAGCCTGGCTCAAGCCGCAGCCTGCGCCGAAGCGGGGGCGCAATTGATCTCACCGTTTGTTGGTCGAATTTATGACTGGTACAAAAAGCAGACCGGACAAGAAATTTTTGGTGCCGATGATCCTGGTGTTTTGTCGGTCAAAAAGATTTATCACTACTATCGCAAATTCGGCTATAAGACTGAAATTATGGGCGCCAGTTTCCGCAACACTTCACAGATTTTAGAATTAGCAGGCTGTGACTTACTAACAATCAGTCCTGACCTACTTCAAAAACTCAGTGATTCGACCAATGCAGTCAGTGTTAAATTGAATCAAGAAGCAGCCTTATCCAGCGATTTAGAGAAAATTAAAGTCGACGAAAAATCCTTCCGTTTCGCGTTGAACGACGATGCTATGGCAACCGAAAAATTAGCAGAAGGCATACGTTTATTCTGTGCTGACACCTTGAAATTGGAACAAATCATTGAGGGCATGCGCTAGTTGTTTGCAAATGTTAAACCCAGATTTTCCATTACGCGCACCTGTGGTGCTATTGGCGTGCTGACGGCGCATTTTCGGCTATTTTTGCTGTTCCTCGTTGCTAATAGCTCGCTATTAGCGCCTCATTCGCATCAAAACACGCTCGAAAAGTGCATCCGTCTTCATCGCAAATCCTCATGGAAATTCTAGGTTAAAAAAAGCCGCATAAATGACATGCGGCTTTTTTTGTATTTTAAGCGAGTTCTCACTCATCCAAAGTCTGTAGTTGCCCTATCTGAAAGTAGCCTTCTCGCAAGGCAAACTCCAACGAACTAGTGGCCTTTCTAAGCAACTCGTCGCTGGCTGGAATACAGGTACTTGCGCTTAACAGCACGGCTCGATTTCGACCACTATGCTTGGCGTGATACATGCCCAAATCCGCAATCACAATACACTGTTCAAACGTCATCAAGTTAGGCTGCTCTGCGTAGAAAGGAAAGTGCGCATAGCCGATCGAGCAGGTTTTATGGATCAGAGTGCCGTCCCCAATATCGAATTCTTTTTCCGCGACACTTTTTAATATTTTTTTAGCGAAAGTATGAATGTAATCTGGCTTGGTTTTCTTTAATACCACCAAGAATTCTTCGCCACCTAAACGCACAATCACATCATCTTTGCGCACAGAAGCGATCAAAATTTCCGCGAACTGCTTCAAAACTTGATCGCCTGCCTCATGCCCATAAGTGTCATTGACTTGCTTGAAGTGATCCATATCGAGCAAAAATACACCAAATATTTCATCTCCGGTAAAACCACCACGGTGATTGCTCGAATTCATGATGTGATTTTTGTAGCCTGCGAAAGCTACCACGTCACTATGCAAGACTTCAGCAATAAAACGACGATTACGCAAACCGGTAAGTGGGTCTGTTAAGCTCGCATCTTTTAATTCCTGAGTCCTTTGCGCGACCAATTCTTCTAAGTGATTTTTTTCGCGTTTCAAACGTATTGTATAAAAATGTACGATCGCCAACACACTAAAAAAACCCAGTGACACCCAAATTAAATAGGCCCACCAAGTTCGAAACCACGGTGGCAAAATTTCGAAAGCATAATTTGCCTCTTGCCCCAAAGTGCCGTACACATTTTGCGCGCGGACTCGAAAACGATATTTACCTTCAGGAATATTGGTATATTCTTTCGCCGAAGCGGTATCCCATTCGCTCCAAGTTTTATCAAATCCTTCTAACTGAAATTGAAACCGTGTTGCTGCCGATTTTTCATAAAATGCCGCTGCGAATTCAAACACCAAGGCATTTTGTTCGTAGGGTAATTTAAGAATTGCATCCTTATTTTGCGATGGCATAAACACGGTAGCTTGACCCACAATGGCATGACCTTTTGCCGCATGTGTTCCTTCAAACACATTGTGCTTGCCGCTACTGGTCACGCGTCTGATTAAGACTTCAAAATTCTGCTGATAATCTTTCTTTGTATCGACATCAACCCGTATTAATTTTTCGCCAGGAAACCATACGCCGCCCTGCGGATGTAGGTAAAAACGATCATCTGAGATTTCTAGGCCACGAAACGGGCCACTCTTAATTTCATAGCCTGCCTCCCCTGCACGAACGCCAGGCGCAGTCTTTTTTGGCGTCAACTGAAACACATCTTCTGAGGTTTTGATGAAATAACCGCCGGACTGATCCGCTATTAACTCATGGATTTCCAGGCTTCCATCAGCAAATTGGCGACCGAATTTAGCCTCAGGGGCAAAACGCGTCGCGTCGCTGGCCCCTGCTTGCCATGGGGCGATGATGGCGCGCCGCAATCCTTTTGGCGTTACTAAGTACAACTGCCCATCAATTAAAGTAGTATGACTTGAGATTAAATCAGGTATTCCATGCTCGATACCGATTCGATGCGTGCCAACCTGAGTCGCGGTGTTTCCATGAAATTGCGCCCGCAACACCCCTTGCACTTCCGTGTTAAGCCACAACTGTCCGTCTACATCGGTCGTAATGCGTCGCACATTATCTTTCACTCCCGCTAAGCGCCCGATCAATTTCCAAACACCGGCTTCACGTTTAAAAACTTCAACACCGCCCATTATCCCCACAAAAATATGCTCAGGCCAAAGTGGAGAAACACCTAAGCAATAGGCGTTTCCCGAAGATTCTGGCACCTTAAAAGCGATATCATCTTTAATGCGATACAAACCGCGACCCGAGGCCGCCATCAAATCGCCACCAACTTCCAAAAACTGCCAGATTTCGCTAGTACTCTCGCGCATAGGTGCAAACTGCGGCAAATCGCTCTTTAAATCGTAGTTAAACGGCAGCTGGTAATACAAGTCTTGGAAAGTACTGACATAGAATCGTCCCTGATAGAAGATACTCGCCAGCGCCACACCCTTAATCCCATTTTCGGGACCGAAGACTGATTGCGGCACGCTCAGCTCTATGTGTGAAATTCCCGAATTGGTGGCAGCCCACAGATTTTGCGAACGATCTAGCATGATGCTCGCGACCGTATTATCGAGCAGTCCGCTGTTCTTATTAAACGCTCTTTGCACTTTGCCTTGACGATTAAAAACCACCACGCCGGCCTTAATCGTACTAATTGCAAAGCTATCCGCATTCAAGGCGATCAATTTATACAGGTACATACTGCTTTCATTGAGTCGCGTGTCCAGTTCGGTAGGAAAAGCTTGTACGACATTATCAGCCGAGCGACTTACTTGATAGCGCTTACTCACAGAATCCCAGAGTGACGCTAAATTCAACAAGCGAAAATCACCAGAAACGCGCCCTACCAAAATTTCATGTTGACCAGCAGCGGCCATCACGATACGTTTGGCGTCATACACCCCAGCCAGCTGAGGGATGGGCACAACCTCATCACCGTCCAAAAGACTAATGCCTTTTTCACTGTCGGCGTAAAACAAAACACCGTTCAGCACGGTAGCTTGAGAGGGCGCAAATTTACCAGCAATTGAGCTCACTTTGCCGTCAAAAAAACGATATATGCTACTCCGCGTTAGAAAAACCATACCTTGATTGGTATTCTCTATTTGCCACACATCATTGAAAAGTGCATCGTCTTTAGCGATTAAGGGCTTGAGCGAAATGGCAATCACTTTGCCAGAGTCAGCTACTTTGAGATAGCCAAAATCGCCTACCGTGCCATAAAAAATCGTGCCATCGTTTGCCATTGCCAAAGAACGCACAGTGGGAGCGCCACTCAAGACAATGTTCTGCCAACGTTGACCGTCGTATTCTAGGATACCGTCGGAATTACCAAAAAACATCACGCCACGTCGATCCTGTAACGCGACCCAATTCTGGTTGTGCGCCTTATATGACTTCGCGTCAAAATTGCGAATGATGGGAGTCCCAAGTACCGATGGGTTCGATACGACATTCGCAGCAGTGGCAGGTGGTGCAATGGAAGTCAGCGCACCAAAGGATAAGGCACTAACAAATAGGTAACAGGTAAATAGATGGAGTTCCCTCGATGCAAAAGCATAGCGGGCGAGAGAAAGGTGCAAGGGGAAATGCAGTATAAGGGCAGAAACATTGCGTAAAAGACCCATGCAAAAACTCCTGAATTGCATCGCTAAAATCCAAAATACTAGGAAGTCATAGACTGACTAGTTACTGAACCCTAATTTACCATTGAAATATTCGAATCATTGATTCCGCGAAAAAAACATCAGAAAATACTAATTGAATACAACACCTTAAATTCTTGGTATTACTCCTACGCTTGTTAGCTGCGCTAAGTCATTGCGGCCGCTTTTATCAGAATCAAAACACGCAGATCAACGCGAATTCAGCACGGTTTCCACGCCACGATTAGCCAATTGATCGGCACGTTCGTTCCCCACATCGCCAGCATGTCCACGAACCCAAATCCACTCGATTTTATGGGTCGTTCTTGCGGCGTCTAATATCTGCCATAAATCGACGTTTTTTACTGGGGCTTTAGATGCGGTTTTCCAGCCCTTTGCTTTCCAAGCCGTTATCCATTCCGTAATGCCTTTCAGTACGTATTGACTGTCCGTGTGTAGTGCGATCTCGCAGGGTCGCTTCAAAGCGTTCAAAGCCTGAATCACCGCCATCAACTCCATACGATTATTCGTCGTATCTTGTTCTCCGCCAAATAGCTCTTTCTCTTTATTCCCCGCGATCAGCAGCGCGCCCCAACCGCCGACACCGGGATTACCCTTGCAAGCGCCGTCGGTGTAAATTTTGATTTTATCCATGCTCTTTCATTTTATTCGCGACTGGCACCGCGCTACCGCGTTTTGCCGTTTTCTTATTAATAGCAGGGCCAACGAGATGCATACCGCGCACCCGCTTCACTGCTTCAAACATATACACTGCACCCAAATAAGGCCACCAACGCTGCCCCATGCTTTCCATTAAACGTGAGTTTTCCAGCCATTGTGCATTCCGTACCGGTAAGGCATAGCAGCCAAAGCGTGTTTGGCTCACTTCCATACTCAATAATTTCAACCAATCTCGTAAACGATTAGGGCTAATAAATTCCCCTTCTTGCGGCAAAAAATGATTACCCGTGCGGCGCCCTAGCATCTGCCGCGCGCCCCATAGGCTAGTGCGATTTAGACCACTAATGATGACGCGGCCTTCAGGGATCAGGATTCTATCGACTTCACGCAAAATTTGATGCGGCTCAGCGGCGAATTCCAACACATGGGGTAGGACGATCAAATCGATACTTTGCGCGTCAAACGGCAGCTCTGCAAAATCATGAACCAGCACCACTTGCTGCATCGTTATCTTTTTATCCTTGGGCAGGCTACTCGCTGTCTGCCACCGATGCGGCATACGACTAGCCGTCAACGCAGGCAATTCGGGCAAGCCAAGTTGCAGTGCATGAAAACCAAAAATATCCGCCGTTAGCAGATCAAATTGAGACTGCTCCCAAGCACGGATATAGCTCCCCTCGGGCTGCATCAACCATGCACCTAGGTCTATAATGGGCGCTTGCGTAGAATTTAATGCGTTCACTTCTTCACTTCACTTTAGCAATCATGATCACTCAGGCCTTAAGTATATTGACTGTACCCGCATTTGACGACAATTATCTGTGGATTGCCCATAATGGTAAGCAAGCTATCGTGGTCGATCCTGGTGATGCGGGCGCCATTGTGCAAGCGCTACAGGAACACAATTTGAGTTTGAGCGCTATTCTATTGACGCATCATCATCCCGACCATACAGGCGGCGTACCAGCATTGCAAGCGCAATTTCAAGTACCTGTTTATGGTCCGGCAAACGATGGTATCGAAGGCATCACACATGCACTCCATGACGGTGAGACCCTAACGATTACCTCCCTTTCCTTGAAGTTAGCGGTTATGTCCGTACCCGGACACACCTTAGGTCATATCGCGTATTACGCCGCAGAACCGGCTTGGCTATTTTGTGGTGACACTTTATTTGCGGGTGGCTGTGGCCGACTGTTTGAAGGCACGCCTACCCAAATGCTTGCCTCCTTGGATCGTTTAGCCGCTTTACCAGAAAACACTTTAGTGTATTGCGCCCACGAGTACACTTTATCCAATTTGCGTTTTGCCCAAGAAATCGAACCGGACAATCTCGCATTAAGCACTCGCATCGCACTAGAGCAAAATAAGCGAGCACAAAACACGCCGACTGTACCTAGCGAACTTGGTCTAGAAAAGCAAACTAATCCATTTTTACGCATTCGCCAGCCATCAGTGCAAAAGCGTTTACTCGAAGCCGGAAAAACCACGCCGAATCAAAGTGATGCAGATAATTTTGCTGCCCTACGGGAATGGAAGAATCATTACCGCTAATTCAGAATTTTCAAGTTAGAACAATCAATGGCATCAACAACATTAGCGCTCTTTTGCAAAGTCGTCGACAACTACGGTGATATAGGTATTTGCTGGCGCCTTGCCCGACAATTACAAAGCGAGCATGACATTATTGTGCATCTTTGGGTGGATGACCTAGGCAGCTTTCACAGAATTTGTCCGTCCGTCAATAGCAGTCTTGATCGCCAAGCGCTAGAAGGCATTTGGATACATCGCTGGCACACCCAAGAAGTACTATTCGGCAAGGAAGACATCGCCGATATCGTCATCGAATTTTTTGGGTGTGACATTCCACCCGCATACATCGCCACCATGGAACAGTGTGCGCCAGCACCGATTTGGCTAAATTTAGAAGGCTTATCGGCAGAAGAATGGGTTGAAGGCTGTCATGGACTGCCTTCATCACATCCCTCATATTCGCTGACAAAGTATTTCTTTTTCCCAGGCTTCAATACCAAAACAGGTGGCCTACTTTGCGAAACGACTTTAGATAGGCAAAGAGAAAATTTCCAATCCGATCCATTAGCGCAGACCGCATTTCTCGCGCAGCTTGGCGTCAGCGCGGAGGAAATGCAGTCGCTAAAAGTTTCGCTGTTTTGCTACCCCAACGCTCCCGTTGCGGCATTACTCTCGGCATGGCAACACCATGAAAAGCCACTACTTTGTTTAGCACCCGAGGGTGTGGCGAGCGAGGCGCTGGGGGAATTTTTTGGTGAAATGCCGGTATGCGGACAAGTTCTGCAACGTGGCCAATTAACGCTGCGTGTCATTCCATTTATGCCACAGAATGATTACGACAAACTACTATGGTCCTGCGACCTTAATTTTGTACGCGGCGAAGATTCGTTTGTCAGAGCACAATGGGCAAAAAAAGCATTTATTTGGCATATTTATCCACAAGATGACAATTTGCATCATAAGAAACTGAAGGCCTTTTTACAAACACATCAGGCCGGTAGCGACAGCAGTCGCGATTTTTCACTCGCTTGGAATCAGGCGCAACCCTGTCATGATTGGCAAGCCTGTTGGTCAAAATTACACAATGACCTAGAACTTATCCAAGAACAAAGCACCGCTTGGCTGAATCAGATGCGTATGGTCGGGGACTTAACATCGAATTTATTAAGCTTCGTCAACTCAAAACGGCAATGACATCAAAAAGTAGGTTAAAATGTGCGGTTAATTTTTAATGTATTTTCGATTCAATCAACACTGAGCTTGCAGGGCGATATTTTTAATATTCCAGTAGGCAACAGATGACTTTTTAAGCAACCTACTTTTTACATCAATTACTATGAAACCTGCAAAAGAAATTCGCGTTGGCAACATTATTATGGTCGACAGCAAACCAATGATCGTTCTGCGTTCTGACGTTAAC
>CAYXJI010000084.1:0-3415 GCA_964465175.1 uncultured Burkholderiaceae bacterium
CTGGCCGAGTTATACGAGCGTGACAAAGTTTGCGACACGCCTTGTGAAGTTGAATTATTCTCACCTTCTCGCTTGTTATAGTTCGCGCCAAAACGCATATCGAGTTTGGCGCTATCGGCGAGTTTATGTACCCAGGTTAAATTGGTACGCAAAGAAGTACTATCTGAAATATTTTTTGAATTTTCATTCAAAAACAAGGGACGTTCACCGATCGCGGTTGATGTTTCTGACACGCTACGGCTATTGAAACGGCTGGCATTGATAAAACTTTGTGACGTTAAAATATCGCCATTTTCTAACATCCAATTGATGCGCGGAGAGATCCCAATGGAACTAAACTTACCTTCATTTTCGGATTTAGTATGACGCGCCAAAGTCACGACGCCTTTATTATCCGTAAAAACCTCATCGCTCAAAAAGGGACGTTGAAAATCGCCCTGCATTAAATTGCCCGACACTGAGTAAGATATTTTTCCTATCTTGTCGGACAGTTGCAAACTTAAATTACCACCGTATTTACCGTTCTCTTCACTGGCACCGACTTTCAATTCACGCTGCGCCGTCACGATCGCTTTTTTCAGCACAATGTTGATGGCACCAGCAATCGACTGCGTACTTAATTCCGCTGTAGCGGAACGTATGACTTCGATGCGCTCGATGTTATCGGGGGAAAGAGAGTCGAGTGAAAACCCTGGAGGACTAGGCTCGCCATTCAACATGATTTGTGTGTAACCTGCGCCCAGTCCACGCATGCGAATCGCACCACCACGGCCTTGCACACCACCGATCGTGACACCGGGTAAACGCTTTAAGACGTCGCCGATATTGGTGTCGCCATAACGCACGATATCTTCTTGCGTGACCACGATTTTACTTGCGGTATCTTGACGACGCTCGTCGTAACCTTTGGCGCCGCTGATCTCGACTTTTTGAACTGCGTTTAGCGCAGCAGGTGTCACCGCTTTTACTGGAGGCGTTGTAACTTTAGCAGGCGTTGCGGCTGGCACGGCCTGTTTTGCTTTGACGTCGGCTTCTGTTGTGCTTTGCTGCGCCATGGCACTAGAGCCATACGCCAACATCAGCGCTAAGGGAATTGAGGCTAAACGAAATTGAGTTGCTGCTAGGGACATATAAATACCAAAAAATGATGAATGATGCTGCTTCGACTTACTGCCTATCGAGAAAGTTCAGCACAATACCCCTAGAGAAACACTTTGATACAAAACCAGATCAGAATGCAACAAGCTGTTAGAGACTGACACTAACATGAATATTTAGCTCGGCAATTTCTGCAAAGCCTGTAACAAAGGGATACAGGCATCTGCCACCCTATCAATACTCTGCTCGCGTATTGCATTCAAATCCACCGTGACTTCACTCTCTAAGCCCGCCCATTGCAACAAAGCCAGGCATGCTTCGGGGTGATCAAATAGGCCATGTAGATAAGTACCGAGTATCAAATCATCAGGCGAGCGCGTACCCTCCTCTGCGCCATCGATGATAAATGCAGGCAAGGTATCATTACTGGCGTAAGTGATGCCCATGTGAATTTCATACCCACTGACGCGCGCTGCGGGCAGATCGCCGAATGCGCACACACCTTCCACCTGCTGTAAGCGTTTTTCTTTGGTTAGCTCGGTCGTGATATCGAGTAAACCAAGCGCATCAGAGTCACCCGACTTGCCTTCTACGCCATGCGGGTCACTCACAATTTGTCCCAACATTTGATAGCCACCGCAGATGCCGATGACTTTACCGCCGTAACGCAAATGCTTTTCCAATACGTGCTGCCAACCGCGTTGCTTTAAGAAGGTCAAGTCATCGCGGGTGTTTTTACTGCCAGGTAAAATGATCAGGTCGGCATGCGGAATCGGGTGATCAGGACCAATAAACTGCAAATCCACGTCCGGATGCGCGCGCAATGCATCAAAGTCGGTGTGATTTGAGATGCGAGGAATCGCGGGAACGATGACGCGGAATTTTCCCTTTGTGTTTTGCTTCATCTGTATCGCATCTTCCGCATCAAGCATCAAGCCATGCAAATACGGTAGGACCGCCAATACGGGCTTGCCCGTCTTTTGTTCCAGCCATGCAAGACCTGGCGCCAACAAACTGATATCACCACGAAAACGATTGATGACGAAGCCGACAATTCGGTTTTGCTCAGAGGCCGACAAACAGGCCAGCGTGCCGATAAAATGCGCGAAGACACCACCACGGTCGATATCCGCCACCAAGATCACGGGGCAATCAACGGCTTCCGCAAAACCCATATTTGCGATATCACGTGCGCGCAAATTCACCTCGGCTGGACTACCCGCACCTTCCACAATAATCGCATCATATTGCGCCTGCAAACGAGCATAAGATTCCAACACGGCGCCCATCGCCACCGTCTTATACTGATCGTAATCGCGGGCATCCATATCGGCTCGCACCTTGCCATGCACTATGATTTGTGCGCCGGTATCGGATGAAGGCTTGATCAACACTGGATTCATATCCGTGTGCGGCGCGAGCCCTGCGGCTTGGGCTTGCAAGGCTTGCGCCCGTCCTATCTCGCCACCATCAGAAGTCACCGCACTATTGAGCGCCATATTTTGCGGTTTCATCGGCACCACTTTGCAGGCCTCACGCTGCAGTAATCGGCAAAGTGCTGCAACCACCGTACTTTTACCGGCGTCAGAAGTGGTGCCTTGCACCATCAAGGTTTGAATTTTCATACGAATCTCGTTTTGGATTTCAACTCGGATTTCACTTCATTCTGCTGGCAAAAAGAAGGCCGCACTTGCTGCGGGATTAGACGGAAAGTAGGCATGGAAATACGATGCATGCAAACCTTGCTTACGATAAATCGCTTCACCTGTTTGTTGATCGCGTTGTCGACAAGTCCAATCCGCGACAGGAAAATCGGTGTCGAATTTGGAATAATGAAAAGTATGGCCGCGTAGCTCACCACTCACCGTTTTCATGGACTGCATTCCTAGCGCAGCCAAGCGCTTTTGCATGCTGATTTTTCCCGGCAATAAGCCCGCCATCGGCCAACTCTGCTCTGCCGTGTCGCATAGATGTTCTACCAAGCTCAACATCCCGCCACACTCGGCATAAATTGGTTTTTCTGCGGCATGAAATTCTTGTATGGAGCGAGTCCACTGCTGCGCTTGATGTAAAGTTTGCGCATGTAATTCGGGATAGCCACCAGGCAGGTACACCGCATCCGCAGTATCTGGAATGGGCTGATCTGCCAAAGGTGAAAAATACACCAGTTGCGCGCCCATCTCTTGCAGGCAAGTGAGATTGGCAGGATACATAAAAGCAAACGCTGCATCTCGTGCGATGGCGATGATTTTATTTTCCAGCAAACGTGGTACAGCTGCTAGCGGCGCGTCGTCTTCAGCAAAGTCAAATTGCGTGG
>CAYXJI010000084.1:3425-12053 GCA_964465175.1 uncultured Burkholderiaceae bacterium
CGGCCAAGGAATCGAGCAAGCGATCGATATGTGCGACCTCATTTGGCAACACCAAACCCAAATGACGCTCTGGCAAAACCTGCTCTTGACGCGGCAAACTAGCCAACAGTGAAATGTCGCCCAGCGCACTCTGTATCATCTGCAAATGTCCTGTGGAGGCAACCCGATTAGCGATGACGCCGGCCATCTTGACCGGACCAAAATCGCGCAAGCCCATTACCACGGCACCGAGCGTCTGCGCCATCGATGATGCATCCACCACCGCCATCACCGGTACGCCAAACGCATTCGCCAGATCAGCTGAAGACGGCGTACCATCATACAAACCCATCACACCTTCGATCAAAACGATATCGGATTCTGCAGCGGCTTGTGCTAACAAGCGCCGACAAGCGGGCAAGCCAAGCAACCATAAATCTAGGGAAAGTACCGGCGTACCACAAGCTAGCACCATGGGATCGATAAAATCGGCGCCTGTTTTGAAAACACGGACACGTTTACCTTGATGAATAAGATGTCGTGCTAGTGCCGCAGTCACTGTCGTTTTGCCCTGACCTGAGGCAATCGCCGACACCATCACGATCGGCGCTGTAATACTCCTTGAAACTGCTGTCGCTGTCATGCGAATCACTCCTCAATACGTCTATTTTTTCTGTGAGCTCGCCTTGCTTCACTTCACGCTGGGCAAAAACAAAGTCTGCTCACCATGGACGAAGCGCTCGATAGGATGCGCAAGACAAAGGCTTAAATTTTCAGCACTCATGACCTGCTCTTTCGTACCAGATAGGTAGGCACCACCTGGCATCATTAATAGCGCGTGCGTGGCAATGCCATAGGACAAATTCAAATCATGACTAACCATCACAACCGCCTTATTTTTTTCTAGGCATTCCTTCGCCAGTAGCCGCATCACGCTAACTTGATGACTAAGATCTAAGGCATTCGCAGGTTCATCCAACAACATCAAAGGCGCGTCTTGCGCCAATAAAGCCGCAATCGCCACGCGCTGCCGTTCACCACCGGACAAACTACGCACATCGCGTTGCGCTAAATCTTCGACATCTAATAAACGCAAAGCATGCAGCGCGATGTCGTGATCCTGTTCGGACTCCCAATAATGGGTATCGTGATAAGGATGACGTGCGCTCAAGACGGTTTCTATCACACGGTAGGCAAAAGCATCGGTCCGCGATTGCGATAAAAACGAACGCTCGCGGGCAAGTGCCTCTATGCCCCAGTCTAATAAATTGGACCCACGCAATTGGACAGCTCCCGCTTCACAGTCGCGCAAACGCGCTAAGCTACGGAGCAGGCTACTCTTGCCTGCGCCATTGCGACCGATCACACACCAGCACTCACCCGCTAGAACTTGCCAATCCAGATCCGCCACCAAAATTTTGTCCCCCGCTCTTAAGGTCAAAGCTTGAGTGCTAAGTAGGCTGTGTACGCTCATCAAGGCCTCCGCAACTGATGCAACTGCATCAAAAATACGGGTACACCTATCAGGGCAGTGATCACTCCGACGGGCAATTGATGGGGGGCGACCACAGTACGGGCCAAGGCATCCGCAATCACTAAAAAGCTACCTCCGGCCAAACTCGCTACGGGAATTAATAAACGGTGATCAGGTCCTAATGCAAACCGACAGGCATGGGGAATAATCAATCCGACAAACCCTATACTTCCCGCCGCACTGACCGCGCTGGCAGTCAATAAAGCCGCAGAGATAAACAGTAACTGGCGTAAGCGTCCAATCTGGATACCCAAGCTTGCTGCATTATCTGCGTGCATCGCGGCGACGTTGATAGCGCGCGCGTGCTTCATGACGACAGCCAGTAACACGACTAAAATCACCCAAGACAAATAACGCGGCTGGGTGTTAGACAGATCGCCTATCATCCAAAACACCATGCCACGCAGACTACTATCCGGGGCAATAGACAAGAGCAAAGTGACGACCGCGCCGCAACCGGCAGCAACGATGACCCCCGTTAGCAAAAGCAAGGGAGCGCTACCTTCAGAGCTACCCGATCCACGCAGGTCGCGATAAGCCAACATAAACAGCAAGAGTGCAACCGCAGTCGCACCACCAAAAGCAGCCACATCAACCCAAATACTGAGGCCAAAAAATAAGATAGTCGCCAAAGCCCCAACCGAGGCACCGCCCGAAAGACCTAAGACATAGGGATCAGCCAGAGGATTACGCAATAGGGCTTGCATTAGCACGCCAGCGAGTGCCAAGCTCGCTCCCGTCACAAAACCGGATAAAGCACGCGACAGGCGCAAATCCAACACGCTACTGGCGAGCGAACTGGTTTGCCCACGCGCCAAGTCGACTAATGCCTGCCCTAATTCAGGCAATGACAAGCTCACAGAACCAATCAAGCAAGCAAAAATCAAACTCGCTAACGAAAGCAATCCCATCCCCGCAATCAAGGAAGCAGCGCGCTTTTGAGCGTTTGCAATTGCCATCGTAGTCCCTAGTTTTGGTGGATTCTATTAACGCTAAAAAACGAACACCAAGAATGGGCAAGGTGTTCGTTCAAGGGGAAAAACTTTCTTTATTTAAAGCCGTAATTCAAACCTAGGTAAAAATTCGACCCTGGTGTGCGGTAGTTTTTTGCCAGTTCGTAGTCTTTATTCGCGATGTTATTCCAACGCCCCAAGACCGACCAGTTGGCTGCCACTTGATAAGTCGCGATCAGATTCACAATACCGTAACCCGCCAAACGATTTTTATTCGCGGCGTCATCGAAACGTTCATCTGATAAAACTGCTTCCACGCCCAAAGTCAAATCAGACCAACGATAGTCGATACCAAAACTCGCATGCTGTTTGGCACGACGAGCCAAGCGTTTGTCTGTCGTTTCATCTTTAGGATCTTGAATATCGACCGTCGCACGCAGATTAAATTGCGCTATTTTGGTCGAAGCGCCGATAGTAAGGCCAGACAAACGCGCCTTGTTCACATTAAAAGCGCAGCCGTATAAATGCGTTGCTTTTTCAACTGGACAAGGACTGGTATTGACCAACAAATCCTTAATCTTATTGTCGTAATATACGGCACTAATTTGTGTCACTGCGTCATCGTAGAATAAACCGATTTCAGCGTTTTTGCCGACTTCAGGCTTATTCGATGCGACACCAAAACCTGGATAATACAATTCGTTAAAAGTCGGCGCGCGGAAGCTTGTGCCATAGCTGGCGTTAACGCGTAACACTTCACTCAAATGATAGCCATAGGCGACACTGCCCGTATTGTGTTTGCCATATTGTGAGCTGTCATCCAAACGAGCACTGACGCTCGCTTGATGCGCATCGCGCTTCATGACATAGGCCAAAGCATAGGACATGGTATCGCGTTTACCGCCGAGTCCTTTTGTATTGGTACTGACATCTTCTTTTCTATCTTCGGCCACGAATTGCAACACGTCTTTGCCAAAGCTGACATCATTCTGCCAAGTCCAAGCGCTCTGCTTGGTATCGGCCTGGCTCTTACCATAAGAGGCATCACTAAATACACGATCATTGGTGCGCGAAAATTGCAAACTGGAATGCCAATTGCTCGCTAATTTGCCTTTCACAAAGCCAACAAGATTATCAAATTTTTGCTGTCCACGATCTCGGTAAGACGGCCCCGCATCAAAGTCAACATCCAAGGTACTTTGCACAAAATTCATGCCGACGTTGACATCAGACGCCACCTTCCACGAAAAATTACCGTTAGAGCTTTCTTGTGTATAACCATCGCGATCTGGATTGTAGGTGTATGCACCCGCACCTGATTTTGATGCAGAAAAACCGTCACTGCTTTCTTTCGCTGTATTCAAACCATACTGAAAATCATTCGCGGAGGAACCGAAAACACCAATTTCCCATTTACGCAGACCTTCGCTGCCAACACCAAAACTCAGCGTAGTACGCGCTTGTGGCCCGGATTTTTTGGTAAACAATTGAATCACGCCCCCCATCGCATCGGCGCCATATAAACTAGATAAAGGACCGTAGACAATCTCGATACGTTCGATCTGACTTAATGGAATACTGCTCCAAGTGGCGCCACCTAATGTAGAAGAACCAATACGCACGCCATCGACGTACACCACGCTTTGTGCGTTGGCGGCACCGCGAATAAAGACAGAAGAAACCGATCCAGCACCACCGGTACGAGAGATTTCTATTCCGCGTTGTTGCTGCAATAAATCAACGATGCTAGTCGCACCGGATTTCACAATTTGCTCGGCATTAATGACGACGTTGTCCGCCAGCACATCTTTCGCCGCCTGCACTTGGCGCGTCGCGGTGATCAAAACATCCTTAGCCAGCGTCGTATTATTATCACTTGATATTGCAAAAGCAGACGTAGAAGTAAAGCAAGATGCCACAGCGATGCTGAGCATGAGAGGTGTAGTAGGTTGGATCATGTTAAATTCAAAATGAAAGCCGCAACCAAGATGGCGCGACAAGTCGCAAGCCACCGACGTCCCCGTTGGCGGCTTGAATACAAAGTAGGATCACAGAGGAAAGGCGACATCTGAACTGGATCTCAGCACGCTAGACCAGCTATTTTTAATTGGGAAAACTAAACAGAAAAATCATCGCCGAACATCCCCGTTCGCTCTACTTCACTTATCTTGGCCGGTATCCGGGCTGACAAACATCACCATCACACCTTCCCATGCAGCAAAGCACAGTGGTTACGAAGTATGGCTAGTTGATCTAAGTGGTACTGCAAATTAGATCAAGCGTTTGTACACCGTTGCGGGGGCAGCACACCTATGCAATTGCATGGTGTTTCCCGTTTAACCGCCGACATGATTATGTCTGCGAGCACCAAAACTCCGGCATTTTAGCGTTTATCAAGCGTTGGGACAAGGAAAGCCTGTTTTTCGACAATTACAGAAAAAATCACAAGAAGCATCAATAGGACTTACGCAAAATTGCGCTAGCTAGGCGGGAAGCCGAAGACAGTACGGTTGTACGGCGAGGCGAACCAACGACGCTAGCGTCTGTTTTGCGTAAGTCCTCATCAATCAGGATCAAATCTACTCGCCAGTGATACCCAGGCATTAATCAAATCGCGATGCATACTCGACATCTGCACAAATTTCACACCAACCCGGAATTGCCCTCCACTCAAGACGCTATGCGTCAATACCACGGTGCAAGTGACCTGATACAAGGTGCTAGAGGTTTTGTCGATATTCGGCACTTCTAGACTTAATTGATAGTCGTGTTCCGCCAGTAAAGCGGTTGGGCACAAAAACAGAAAACCATGATTACCGACATTGATAACCCGTATTGGGACGAGCTTGCCGTCATCCATCTTGACCGATCCACGCCAGGTCACATTAATTCTAGGAGTTTTACGAAGTTCAAACATAAAGGGTGAATTAGCATCTGAGCGAGAAGTGGCGTTCTAGGAACCACCACAATACTGACTTAGATGCTGTTGATGTGTTGAGATTAATGCCACATCTTACGATACTTTTTTGAAATTTTCGATTTCAACCGAGATTTTCCATTAGGGTTTGAGATGACGAGGGATGCACTTTTCGAGGCAGTTTTGGTGCGAATGAGGCGCCAATAGCGAGCTATTGGCAACGAAGAGCAACAAAAATGACCGAAAATGAGCCCTCGGCGCTCAAAAAGCGCCTTAGGCGCGCCTAATGGAAAATCTCGGTTCAATGCTTAATGTTTGTTAAAAACACCCTGCAAAGATGCAATCAAGTTGATTCATCTTGATTTCCAACGGCTATAGAAAAAACCCGCCACGCCGGCAAAAACAGCGATTTCCAATTGCACGGAAATACTATTCAAATTCGCCACACCGTTAAAACCAAAAATATCCAGCATCGGCGCTTTTGTGGCTTGTGTCGCCAGATACACCGTGAATAAATACAAAGACATAAAGGTTTTCGAGGTAGTGGACGTCTTTCCTAAAAAGTTGGCTGCTGCACTCATACTGACAATACCAACGATGAGGGCGATTGCTAACAGCGGTGAGGCAAAGCTTAAGCGAAAGATAATGACACCGACGAACGCCACACCCAAAATCACACTCGCCAAAAACTGTCTGAGATAACGCCAGTCAGCACCGCCTCTAATCGCACCAGTCAAATGCTCCATCGCTGACTGATAGTCTCGGGTACTAATATCACTAATCATGACACCCCAATAAATCACTGCAAAAACACTCAAGCCAGACAGGGAAGGCAAACCAGATAAAGCAGATAAACTAATCAACAGCACCAACACGACAATAGAAAATGGTGCACTTACTAGACTCAAAGCAACTTCGGCCATAGTCTGCCCCAACAAGCCTGATGACTTTGCTGACCACAAAAATAAGGGCTGTACTTGTTTCGCCAGAGGTCGACTCCAAGCATTCAAGATCTCAAATGGCGAGCGGCGTTTTCTAGAATGAGATGCCTTCACTTTATCTGGTGAAAACCGGTGAAACAAAGGAATCGCAGGTAACAACACACACAGACTTAGCGCGGCACAACCTAGACGCACCAGGACCAAATCCATAGACCACATAATGCTAGGTAAAATAATCGGCGCAATGTTTGGGTCAAAAGTACTCGCGCCTAAAGAAAAATTATTCGTCAACAAATGCATCTTAAAGACAAATATAGTCGTCACCAAACCGCTAAAATCAAGAAACAACCAAGGGGAAACACCACCACTTAATTGTTCAATTTTCGATATTAAGGCTATTTGAAAAACCCAGGCGATGAAATACAGAAGGTCACCCGCCTTCCCCATCAAAAATGGAACACTGTCAAATAAGATCGCCGCACCAACTGCGAAGAAAATCATCGGTCCCAGCACTAAAAAATAGGTTTGCAAGTAGACCGCGACTTGTATAGGTCCATCGCCACGTATTAACTGCAATACCATGATGGAACCCATCGCCACCAAAATCAGCAACAACATATAGACCACACCACCCAACCAACGACTAAAGAGGAACAGCGTGTTACTCACTGGCGTCGCCGCGATCACGCTGCCGATACCACTACGCATGTCTTCGACGATACGTCCGCGCACCAGATAAAAGCCGATCAATGCCATTAAAAAGCTCAAGAGACTGGCACTACCCATGGCTAAGGCGGAACTGGTATAGAGCACTCTTGCCTGATTAATCGACATGAGGGCAGATCCTGTTTTGGGATCAACTATCATCGCCCAGCTAATTACTATCATCGCCATCAATGCCAGCAAAGTGCTTAAACGGCGCGTGCGCAAACGTACTTCGTTGGTGCACAAAACCTGAATCAAGTGCATTTTCCATAAAAAGCCTTGTCCACTCTTAGCACGTGAACCACTAGTAGCGGCGCCAGTCGCTGATAGACGCGAACTAGGATTCGCACCTGACATCGCTACTGCGATCGAGCCAGCGGCAACAGGGCTATCTTTTTCTAGCCCATCATTTGGGTGAGAATTGCGCATCATGCCACCTCTTGCAAAGAATAACGTTGCGCCATCAAAGCGTCTTCCAAACTCGGCACCACCAATTGCGCGCGGCCGTGTGGCGCCTGCGGATGCGCAATGCGTACTTGCATTTCCTCGCCTTGCCGTTGCGCATGCAAGACCTGCACTTGTTGACGTATCACTTCATATTCAGCGCTACTCAATAAGACACTCCAAATCTGTCCATGTGCTTGGGATATCATATCGTCGGGTGTGCCAAACCCTATCAATTTTCCGGTCCGCATAATCGCCAATTCACTGGCAACACTTTCCACATCAGACACAATATGGGTAGACATCAAAATCAATTTATCATGCCCCAATTCCGCCAGCAGATTACGAAAACGTAAGCGTTCTTCAGGGTCGAGCCCAGCAGTCGGCTCATCCACAATCAAAATATCAGGATCATTCAAAAGCGCTTGTGCAATCCCCAAGCGTCTGCGCATACCACCAGAAAACGCTGCAGCAGAACGATGCGCATGCTCTGTCAAATTGACCAATTCTAATAAATATCGAATCCGTTCAGGATCGCGTACCCCTTTTAAGGCCGCAAAATACTGCATGAATTCCAAGGCGCTTAAATTTGGATAAACACCAAAATCTTGTGGCAAATAACCAAGGCGCTGACGAATCGCATCGGGTGATTTCACAATATCCACGCCTTGAAAAATAATCTGACCACTGGTCGGCTTGGTTAGCGTAGCAATCATTTGCATTAAGGTGGTTTTACCTGCGCCATTATGCCCAATCAAACCCACCACACCACGTGACAAACGCAAACTGAGATCATCGACAGCAATTAAGTTTTTGCCGAATTTTTTTGTTACCTGATTTATTTCTAACATGATCGTTCTCCTCGCTTAAGAATAGACTGCAACCGAACACAACTTAGAAACCAAGGAGTGAATGCAGTCTTGATGAGAGGAGCATAATGGAAGCGAGCTAAGACAAGCAGTGCTTTGAGACAAACTGCAAAAAACGCGGCGTAGTCTGACAAATGGAAGATTTCAAGAATGGTGGCAGCCTAATTTTGCCAACAAAAAAACTGAAACACGCCATGCAAAAATGAGCCTGCATGGCGAATCTGGGCATGAATCCTTAAAAAGCTAGCACCGATACAACATTTCACTGGAAAATTAAATAGAAACT
>CAYXJI010000085.1:0-2530 GCA_964465175.1 uncultured Burkholderiaceae bacterium
ATTCATCCATCACAATCGCATTTTCCAAGGAACCACCGCGCGCCAAACCGATACCGCGTAGCATTTCTACGTCTTGCATAAAACCAAAAGTGCGGGCGCGTGCGACATCTTTTACATACGAGACTTTTTCGAAATCAACCTCGGCTGTCTGCGTTGTGCCATCAACCGCCGGATGATTAAATTCAATGAAAAAATGCAACTTAAATCCGTCATAAGGTTCCAACCTAGCCCATTTTTCTGACTTACCAGCTCCCTCACGGATTTCTACCGGTTTTAATATTCGAATGAATTTTCGGGCCGCATTTTGCTCGGCAAATCCAGCTTGCTGCAGCAGATAAACAAAGGAAGACGCCGAACCATCCATAATTGGAATTTCTTCCGCGCTGACATCAATATACAGATTATCAATACCCAAACCGGCACAAGCCGATAACAAGTGTTCGACAGTGGATACTTTGGCATCACCGACTGTCAAGGTGGATGCCATCTTGGTATCGCCGATGTGCAAAGCAGTAGCGGGAAAGACGACGGGTGGCTGCAAATCTACGCGCGTAAAAATAATGCCAGTGTCAATGGGCGCAGGACGCAAAGTGAGTATCACCTTAGTGCCGGAATGGACGCCGACACCTATGGTTTTCACTTCTTGCTGTATGGTTCTTTGTTTTAACATCTTCAGATTATAAATCGCAAAACCGATTTACGCAGAAAATTACGCAACAACCAAGCTTAAATCAATGCGCGTAAAAAAAATGCGCACCTAGCGATGCGCATTTTTTAATCCGCAACAAATATGGATTATGCCAGTTGCGCCAACATGGTTTCAGCATTTGAAACAGCGAAATTTCCGCCTTCTTCCACATTCAAATGTTTCACTACGCCATCGACTGCAAGCAATGAATAACGTTGTGAACGCACGCCCATGCCAAACTTACTAAAATCAGAATCCAAACCTAATGCTTTACTAAAAGTCGCATTACCATCAGCCATCATACGCACAATGCCAGTCGCTTTTTGATCACGGCCCCAAGCGCCCATAACGAATGCATCGTTCACGGAAATACACCAGATTTCATCCACGCCTTTTGCTTTTAGCGCAGCTGCATGTTCCACATAACCAGGTACATGTTTAGCGGAGCAAGTTGGCGTGTACGCGCCAGGCAAACCAAAAATAGCGATGGTTTTACCCTTCGTCAATTCAGCAACGTCAAACGTGTTTGGACCCAAAGAACAGCCTTCAGATTCCACCTCAATAAACTCGGCCAGACTTCCTGCTGGTAATGTGTCGCCAATCTTGATGCTCATAATGAACTCCCTAAAAATGAAATAATAAGTGGACTCTCACCTGATCGATTTGTGATACAGGGAAGTGCGCCAGTATGCCTTAAACAAAAAATTTCTGCAGAAAGCAAAACGCCAGTCGATTGACTGGCGTTTTGCTTACTTTGATTTGACACCTACCTCGACTACTTAAGCTGCCTATTTAATCTGCTTGCTTACGCAGAAAAGCAGGAATGTCATAGGTTTCCATGCCATTTTTTTCTAATGCACGCACTTGCTCAGTCGCAGAATGACGCCACACTGCGGGCTTCGCCAAACTATCAAAGCCGGCACTCACCGACGTTGTTACTTTACTGGCGGTCACTGCGATCGCAGGACTTGCCATCATCATAGGCTCATCATGTGTCCCCGTCCGCAACATCGGCGTTTGCACCAACTGAATATTTTTCTTGCCGCGACCCAAACCAGTTGCCACCACCGTCACACGAATTTCATCGCCCATCGTATCGTCGTAAGCGATACCTTGCGCAATCGACGCATCCGGTGCCGCAAAAGCACGGACAGCCGCCATCACTTCTTTGATTTCTTTACCCTTCAAACCACGACTCGCAGTGACATTGACCAACACGCCACGCGCACCAGACAAATCGATACCGTCTAATAAGGGTGAAGCGACCGCTTGTTCTGCCGCGATACGAGCACGGTCAACGCCAGAAGCCGTTGCAGTTCCCATCATCGCTTTGCCTTGTTCACCCATGATCGTTTTCACGTCATTGAAATCGACGTTAATATGACCAGGAACATTGATGATTTCCGCGATACCTGCCACCGCGTTATTCAACACATTATCGGCATGGCCTAACCATTCGATCATGCTATCGTCTTCGTAAATTTCTTCGAGTTTTTCATTCAAGATGATGATCAAAGAATCGACATGTTTAGACAAAGCCTCTAAACCTTCATCTGCGATGTCCATGCATTTCTTACCTTCGTAAGAGAATGGTTTGGAAACGACAGCGACAGTCAATGCGCCTAATTCTTTGGCGATTTGCGCGACCACTGGTGCCGCGCCTGTACCTGTACCACCGCCCATACCGGCCGCGATAAAGACCATGTGAGCACCACGCAAAGCATCTTCAATCCGTGCGCGTGAATCCTCCGCCAACTGGCGACCTACTTCAGGTTTCATCCCTGCGCCAAGACCAGTCTCACCAATCTGAATCACATTGTGCGCACCAGATTGTGTCAAAGC
>CAYXJI010000085.1:2540-6469 GCA_964465175.1 uncultured Burkholderiaceae bacterium
CATCGGTATTTGCAGCGATAAATTCAACGCCAGAAACACCTTTGTTAATCATATGCTGAACGGCGTTACCACCTGCACCGCCGACACCAACGACTTTAATCACTGTGCCTTGCGTAGCGTTATCGACCATATCGAACTCCATCATGAATCCCCCAAGTAGGCAGTTTTCAGTCGCTAATCCTCACCCTATGTGACACCTAGCGAATAAAAACTGTAATTCTCACCATTATAAAATGATTACAGCAAAAGTTTGTAAAATTTATGCTGTAAATCGCCCTATTTCGTCTATAAAGAAACACTATTTTTCAAAACAAAAGATGGAATTAAAAATTCCCTTGAAACCACTCCTTCATACGCTGCCAAACTGCGTTCGCCGAGCCTGCTTGGCGCGTCACAATATGACCGCGTAAGTACTGCTTCTTCGCTTCCAACAACAAACCTAATACGGTTGCATAACGCGGACTGCGTACCACATCGGCGAGCTGACCTGAGTAAGCTGGCATGCCCAAACGTGCTGGCTTTAAAAAAATATCTTCGGCCATTTCAACCATGCCTTGCATCGTGGATGAACCGCCAGTCAACACGATGCCGGACGACAGCACATCTTCGTATCCCGATTCGCGCACGACTTGATGCACCAAGGCGAACAGCTCTTCAACACGTGGCTCAATCACGGCTGCCAATGCTTGACGTGACAAGGAACGTGGACCGCGATCACCTAAACCTGGCACTTCCAAAGTATCAGCGGGATCGGCCAACACTTGCTTGGCAACGCCGAAACGAATTTTGATTTCTTCTGCTTCCGAAGTCGGCGTGCGCAGCGCCATGGCAATGTCGTTGGTGATCTGATCGCCCGCAATTGGAATCACCGCCGTATGTCGAATCGACCCCTCACTAAACACCGCGACATCCGTGGTACCGCCACCGATGTCGATCAACACCACGCCCAATTCTTTTTCATCATTAGTCAACACGGCATCGGCGGATGCCATCGGTTGCAAAATCAAATCCGATACTTCCAAACCACAGCGTCGCACACACTTCACGATGTTTTGAACTGCAGATACGGCACCAGTCACGATATGCACCTTGACTTCAAGACGTATGCCACTCATACCGATAGGTTCACGCACATCGTCTTGACTATCGACGATAAATTCTTGTGGCAAAGTGTGTAGCAATTGCTGGTCGGTGGGAATATTCACCGCCTTCGCGGTTTCGATCACACGCGATACATCGGTCGCCGTCACTTCCTTATCTTTAATTGCGACCATGCCACTAGAATTAAAACTACGAATGTGGCTACCTGCGATGCCGGTGTAGACCGTGCGTATTTTGCAGTCAGCCATCAACTCAGCTTCTTCCAACGCACGCTGTATCGATTCGACGGTCGCTTCAATATTCACGACCACGCCTTTTTTCAGCCCCTTCGATTCATGTTGGCCCAAGCCGATTACCTCATGACGGCCATCTGGCATCACTTCGGCAACTACCGCCACAATTTTTGATGTGCCGATGTCTAAGCCAACGATCAGGTTTTTTGCGTCTTTTGTCATAGTCTTCCACTTACTTTGTTTTAAGCTACTCATTACATTCCGAATCACACTTGATTACTCTACTGCTCTAACATCTGCATTTTGATTGGCGCGCTTTTTACTTTCACCAACTCTAATGTTTGCGACTTGCCACAACCGATTGATTACTGGTTTTCAACGCCAGCCCATTCGGATAACGCATATCAACACTCACGATACTGCCTTGCAAGCGCGTCACCAATTGCGGATAAACCTTGATCAATTGATCGACTCTTTTTTTCAAAGCATTGGCTTCCTGCACTTTACCCAGCTCAACCTGCAAGCCATTATTCAATTTGACGCTCCACGCATAGCGACTCGAATATTGAACTGCCTCCAACTCCAAATTCAAACTTGCAAACCACTGCTTAAATTGCAGGTATTGCGCGACGACTTCTTTTTCACTACCTTCTGGCCCTGAAAATCCTATCAGTCGCACGTCTTCTTCAGCTTCGGCTAAATTCGCAGTGAAGACATCGCCCACTCTCGAAATAAGACGACCATCTTCACCCCAAGTTCCCAATACATCATGTTCTTCAATCTGCACCACCAAGGTATCTGGCCACACTCTTTGCACACTGGCTTTGCGCACCCAAGGCACGGACTCAAAAGCTTGCTTCACCGCTTCCAAATTAGTCGTAAAAAAATTACCCGTAATTTTTGGCACAGCTTGGTCACGGATGGTCAAGGCATTTACGTGTCTTAACTCGGCTTGCTTAATACCTGCTTTTTCACTTTCCACTCGCACTACTTGCAGTGCAAACACAGGACGCTGAATCAACCACCACACACCCGACACCAAGGTGGCGAGCAGCACAATACCAAATAAAACGTTGGCACTTGCATTCATTAATTTTGCGTCTTGCCACATAAATTCTTCTACACTCGTCTGTATCGCAACTTATTGCGTATCCGTTGCGATTTTCAAACGCGCTGTTTTCAAAATCTCTACGCACACATCTTCATAGCTCATGCCCGCTGCTTTGGCTGCCATCGGTACTAAGGAATGTCCCGTCATGCCAGGTGAGGTATTAATTTCTATCAAAAACGGTTTGTTATCACGTGCGCGCAACAAGACATCGACGCGCGCCCAACCTTCACAGTTCACCGCGCGATAGGCTTCTTCGCACATCTGCTGAATTTCTTGTGTCAAGGCTTGATCCAAAGGTGCAGGACACAAGTATTGCGTATCGTCAGTAAAATATTTATTCTGGTAATCGTAGTTACCATCAGGCGCCACGATCTCAATCAAAGGCAAAGCCCGTGCGCCAGCGCCACGACCTAACACAGCGACAGTCAATTCGCGTCCATGAATAAATTCTTCTGCCAAAACTTCTTCGTCAAATTGCGCCGCCAATTGATAAGCCGAAGCCAATGCCTCAGCCTCGTTGACTTTGGTAATACCTATCGTGGAGCCTTCGTGTGGTGGTTTGACGATCAAAGGTAGTCCGAGTTCTTGCGTCACTTTCGCAAAATCGCTGTCGGCGTTCAATACGGCATAGTGAGGCGTCGTGAGCTGATGAAATAACCAGATTTTTTTTGTGAAAATTTTGTCCATCGCGACCGACGACGCCATCACGCCGCTACCCGTATAAGGAATACCCAATTGCTCCAAAGCGCCTTGCAAACTACCATCTTCTCCATATCGGCCATGCAGCGCAATAAACACACGATCAAATTTTTCCGCAGCGAGCTCCGCCAAACTACGTTCAGCAGGATCGAAACCATGCGCATCAATGCCGCGATTTTTCAAGGCATTCAAAACACCATTGCCGGACATAATGGACACTTCACGCTCGGCAGAACGACCACCGAATAACACGCCAACTTTGCCAAATTCTTTCATCTTGCATTCATCCTATAAATAATTTTGTCGTTCACTGATTTCGTCGTTCACTGTAGCGGCGTCGCCAACTTACCCGGCACGGCGCTAATCGATCCCGCGCCCATCACGATCAAGACATCCCCATCGTGCAACATGCTCAACAAAGCATCAGGCATCTCCTGCATTTGCTCGACAAAAATAGGTTCGACTTTACCGAGCACACGCAAGGCACGCGTCATGGCGCGACCATCCGCGGCAACGATAGGCGCTTCGCCAGCGGCATACACTTCCGCCAGCACGACCGCATCAGCGCTAGACATGACTTTGACAAAGTCCTCAAACAAATCACGTGTGCGGGTATAGCGGTGCGGTTGAAAAGCCAAGACCAAACGACGTCCAGGATACGCACCACGTGCCGCCGCCAAAGTCGCCGCCATTTCAACCGGATGATGTCCATAATCATCGACTAAAGCAAAACTACCACCACTGCTCAATGGGATTTCGCCATAACGTGTGAAGCGACGACCCAC
>CAYXJI010000085.1:6479-11922 GCA_964465175.1 uncultured Burkholderiaceae bacterium
GACCCACGCCATTAAATTCACTCAAGGCTTTTTGTGTCGCGGCATCGTCAACGCCCACTTCACGTGCAATCGCGATCGCCGCGCAGGCATTTTGTACATTATGCATACCTGGCTGATTCAAACTCACCTGCATATCGGCATAGCCTTTTTGGATCACGGTAAAATGCATTTTTCCGTTTGCCGCACTCGCGTTAATGGCGCGCACTTCGGCATCTTCATGAAAACCATAGGTCACGATGGTCTTGGTAATTCGTGGCATGATCTCGCGAATATTCGCATCATCCATACACAACATCGCCACACCGTAAAATGGCAGACGCAGGGTAAAATCAACAAAGGCCTGCTTCAATTTGGCGAAATCGTGATCATACGTTTCCATGTGATCGGCATCGATATTCGTAATCACTTCGATCACTGGCAACAAATTTAAAAACGATGCGTCGGATTCATCGGCCTCTGCCACGATGTATTGACCACTACCCAATTTCGCATTCGCACCGGCGCTATTTAATAATCCACCAATCACAAAAGTCGGGTCTAAACCACCTTCTGCCAAAATACTAGCGACTAAACTGGTTGTCGTCGTTTTGCCATGCGTACCTGCAATCGCAATGCCGCTTTTTAAGCGCATTAACTCCGTCAACATCAAAGCGCGAGGCACGATAGGAATGTGCTTTTCACGTGCGGCGATCACTTCTGGGTTATCGGCTTTGACAGCAGTTGAGGTCACCACCGCATCCGCACCGGCGATATTTTCAGCTGCGTGACCGACCGTAACTTTTGCCCCTAGACTGGCTAAACGTTGCGAGGCAACATTACTGCTTAAATCCGAACCAGAAATCACATAACCCAAATTTAATAGCACCTCGGCGATGCCGCTCATACCTGAGCCACCGATGCCGACAAAATGTAAGTGCTTTACTTTATGTTTCATAATTTTTTTCTCTACTATTTTCGCTTCGCGAGATCTTCTAAAATCGCCGCTATCGTCGCGCTCGCATCGCGCTTTCCTAATTCGTAGGCCTTTGCGGCCAATTGCAAACAACGCTCACGATGCATACCTTGTATGAGTTCTGCCAAGCTTGTTGCGTTTAACTCTGTTTGCGGCAAATGCACGGCACCACCTGCTTCGCTCAACCACGCCGCATTCGCTTTTTGATGCGAAGTGCTTGATGCGACTAAAGGTACCAAAACACTAGCAACACCCACCGCCGTCAATTCTGAAACCGTAATGGCGCCAGCACGACAGATCACCAAATCCGCCTGCGCATAACGCTGCGGCATATCATGAATAAAATCTAGAACCTCTGCCTGCACCCCATTTTTTTCGTAGCGCTGACGCAAATCATTTACATGCTGTTTGCCTGATTGATGTGTCACCAGCGGACGTTGTGCTTCCGGAATTAAGGCTAAGGCATCAGGCACAGCTTCATTCAGAACACGTGCTCCCAAACTACCACCTACGACCAAAATTTTTAAAGGGCCTTGATGCTGCGCATAACGTTGTTGCGGTAGATCGAGATCACAAATCTCACGGCGTATCGGATTCCCTGTGAATACAAATTTTCGCTCTTGCACGGCCGCATTAGAAGTCGTCGAAGGCAAACCAAACATCAATTTTTTTGCAAAAGGTTTTAAAAATTTATTCGACAAAAGTAAGGGCGCATCCGCATTCATCAGCACTAAAGGTACGCCCATCAAGGCGCTACTCACGCCACCGGGAACGGTCACATAACCGCCCATACCAAGCACCACATCGGGACGGCGCGTCCTCACAATATCGATACAAGAAAAAAAACTCGCGATCAATTTGTAAGCACCCGTCAAACTATGCTTCCAATCTTTACCACGCAGACCCGTAAAATCTAACTGATCCATCACGATGCCATGCTTCGCAACGATTTCACCTTCCATACCCGTTTTGGTTCCCAACCAAGAAACGCTCCAGCCACGACTTTGCATTTCATCCGCAATCGCCAAGCCAGGAAAGATATGTCCGCCCGTACCGGCCGCCATGATCATTAAATGTTTTTTCTTCTGCTCTAAATTCACCATGCTCACCAAGTTTGTCATACCCGCCCCCCACGCATCATGAGTCGATTTTCATAATCGATACGCAGCAGCAGGGTTAAACCTATGCAATTAATTAAAACACCGGAACCGCCATAACTCATCAAAGGCAAAGTCAAACCCTTGGTCGGCAGCAATCCCAAATTCACGCCCATATTGATAAAGGTTTGCACCCCTATCCAAATACCGATGCCTTTGGCGGCTAAACCAGCAAAGGTTGCATCTAAGACGATGGCTTGACGTCCGATATCAAACGCACGTTTGACGATCCAGTAAAACAAAAAGATCACCGTCACGACGCCAACAAAACCTAATTCTTCACCAATGACGGCCAACAAAAAATCAGTATGAGCCTCCGGCAAATAATGTAGTTTCTCAACGCTCGCGCCCAAACCCACGCCAAATAATTCACCGCGTCCAAACGCGATCAAAGAATGGGTTAGTTGATACGCCTTGCCCAGAGCATTGTCCTCTTCAAAGGGATTTAAGTAGGCAAAAATACGTTCTCTACGCCAGGGTGATAACAAAATGACGGAAGCAAAAATACCAACCAAGGTAGTCGCAATGCCGCCAAACCAAATACCGTTAATGCCACCTAAGAATAAAATCCCCATCGCAATACAAACGATGACACCAAAAGCGCCAAGGTCTGGCTCCAGCAGTAAAAGCAAACCAAGTACAGCCACCGTCACCATCATCGGCAAAAAGCCTTTGGTTAATTTATGCATGTATTCTTGCTTACGCACGGTGTAATCGGCGGCATACAAAACCATGAATAGCTTCATCAACTCTGAAGGCTGTAAATTAAACACCTTGAATGACAACCAACGCTTAGCACCATTCACGCCTTTACCCAGACCAGGTATCAAAACCAAAACCAACAGAATTAAAGTAAAAATAAATAAATACGGTGCTGCTTTTTGCCAATCTTCTACCCTCACTCTAAAGACGATAAAACTCATCAAAATAGAGAAGGCAACGAACATCGCCTGACGCACTAAGAAATGATGATTCTTATAGTTCGCATACTTGGGCGAATCAGGCAGCGAGATCGATGCCGAGTACACCATCACCATGCCAAATACCATCAAGATCAAAGTCACCCACACCAAAGCCTGGTCATACTCCATCATTTTTGAACGCTGTACAAAATGCGTTCCTGCTTGGCGATTGCCAGGCGAACGCAAGGGGTTCAAACGTAGGAGTAGCTGTTTCATCAGCAAATTTCTCCACGACTTAATGCTATTTCACGCACGGCATCGATAAATACTTGAGCGCGATGCGCATAATTTTTAAACATGTCCAAACTAGCGCACGCGGGTGACAACAAGACGATGTCGCCTTCTTGTGCGATCTCACCAGCTTTGGCTACCGTGGACTCCAAACTTGCAAGAATTTGCATCTCAACAGATGTGACTTGCAAAGCATTTTGAATTTCCACCGCATCTTTACCAATCAGTAAAACAGTCTTGACGTAGCGTGACACTGGCAATGCTAAAGGGGAAAAATCTTGCCCTTTACCATCACCACCGGCGATCAAAATAATGCGTTTTTCTGTGCCGCCATTTTCTTCGCCCAGACCTTTTAAGGCAGCAACGGTGGCACCGACATTCGTCCCTTTACTATCATCGAAATAATCCACGCCAGCAATGGTGGTGACCAATTCAACCCGATGGGGTTCGCCTTTATATTCGCGCAGGCCGTGCAACAAAGGCGCCAAGGGTAAACCAATACCGCGACACAAAGCCAGTGCGGCCAAGGCATTACTCGCATTGTGCTGCCCACGGATTTTCAAAGCATCGGCAGGCATCAATCGTGTAATCGTTACCGGCACGTCTATAGCTTCTTTTTTTCTTTTGCGTGATGTTGGCTGTTCATCTTCATCGGCATTTGCCACCGCCAACCAAGTCATACCTTGATCGTTCAATAAACCAAACTCACCGTCAGATTGCGGTGCATGACAGGAAAAACTTAAAAAACGATGATCGGCACGACGCATCGCTAACACTTGCTCATCGTCGTGATTCAATACTTGCAGCGTAGTCGCACCAAAAATTTTGGTTTTATCAGCGCAATAACTTTTCATATCGCCATGCCAGTCCAAATGATCTTGCGTCACATTCAAGACGGTGCCGACATCAGGATTCAAACTTAAATTAGTATGTAACTGAAAACTCGACAACTCCAAGACCCATACCTGTGGCAAGCTTTCTGTCGCCAGACATTCACATAAAACATCTAACATCGCAGGACTGATATTGCCCGCAACTTTGACGCTCATACCCGCACGCGCGCAAAGTTGTCCGGTTAGACTGGTGACGGTGGTCTTGCCATTGGTACCAGTAATCGCAATGATTTTTGGCATATAGCCATGCGTCGATTTTAATTCCGCCAAGGCATGTGCAAATAACTCGACTTCACCCCACACTGGCAAACTCAACTCTTGCGCACGCTGCAGTATCGTTTGCAATTCGCCATGCGGCGCCAGACCTGGACTTAGTACGATCAACTCAATGCCATCAACGTGCTCCGACTTAAATGCGCCGCCCAAAAATTCAGCTTCTGGTGCCATTTCTGTTAGGGATGACAAACGGTCCGGCGTAGTACGCGTGTCGATGACATGCAAGCGTGCGCCGCAGCGCAACAGCCAACGTGCCATAGCCAGACCAGATTCACCTAGTCCGACTATCAGTACTCGTTTATCTAATAAATCCGAGGCGTTCATATCCCTTGCTATTTCATGGCTTGTTTCTATTACTTCGATTGCTTCAGTCTCAACTGTGATCTCGGTCATCTCGGTCATCTCGGTGATTTTTAGCGTAACTTCAAAGACGACAAACCTAACAACACCAGCAACATCGTAACAATCCAAAAACGCACAACGACCTGCGTTTCTTTCCAACCTTTTTGTTCAAAGTGATGGTGTAGCGGTGCCATCAAAAACAGTCGTTTGCCAACACCGTATTTTTTCTTGGTGAATTTAAAGTAGAGAACTTGTAGCATCACCGAGACCGTCTCCACCACAAAAATACCCCCCATAATAAAGAGCACCACTTCTTGACGCACAATCACAGCCACCGTACCGAGCGCACCACCCAAAGCTAGTGCGCCAACGTCGCCCATGAAGACTTGCGCCGGATGGGCGTTGAACCACAAGAAAGCTAAGCCAGCACCAGCCATCGCGCCGCAAAAGATCAAGAGCTCACCCGCACCTGGTATATAGGGAATCAACAAATATTTTGAATAACCGACATGGCCAGTCAAGTAAGCAAAAATGCCTAAAGCAGATCCCACCATGATGGTTGGCATGATCGCCAAGCCGTCAAGTCCATCCGTCAAATTCACTGCGTTGGTCCATGCGGTCATCAGGAAG
>CAYXJI010000086.1:0-5615 GCA_964465175.1 uncultured Burkholderiaceae bacterium
ACAGACACAGCTACAATGCAGAACACACTTCATAACAAGACAGCCACATCACTATCTCAACTGCGAGTCTTGGATTTAACACGCGTATTGGCGGGCCCTTGGTGCTCACAAAACTTGGCCGACCTTGGCGCTGAAGTGATCAAAGTGGAACGACCCGGCAATGGTGACGACACACGTAGTTGGGGCCCACCATATCTCAAAGACCAGGCCGGCAATCCCAGTAGTGAAGCAGCCTACTATCTGGCGGCGAATCGCGGCAAACACGCCATCACGGTCGATATTGCGACGCCAGAAGGCCAAGACATCATACGCGCATTGAGCTTGCAATCTGACGTCATATTAGAGAACTACAAAGTAGGACAGCTCAAGAAATATGGTCTGGACTATGCGTCACTTAGCCAACTCAAGCCGGATTTAGTGTATTGCTCTATCACCGGCTTTGGTCAAGATGGTCCCTACGCGCCACGTGCTGGTTATGATTTCATCATACAAGGCATGGGGGGCTTAATGTCGCTGACGGGCGAACGCGATGATTTACCCGGCGGTGGACCACAAAAAGCTGGCGTGGCCATCACTGATTTAATGACAGGCATGTATGCAAGCATCGCGGTGTTAGCGGCGCTAAGACACAGAGATAGAACCGGTGAAGGTCAATACATCGACATGGCGCTACTCGACGTGCAAATCGCGATGTTAGCGAATATGGGAGCAAACTACCTGCAAAGCGGCCAAGTCCCTCAACGTTGGGGTAATGCACATCCCAATATTGTTCCGTATCAAAGTTTCGCTACCTCTGATAGTCACATTATCGTAGCAGCAGGCAACGATAAACAATATCGCAATTTCGTACAAATAGGCGGTCGAGGCGAATTGGCAGAAGATGCACGTTTTCTCACCAATCCATTGCGAGTACAACACCGCGAGACCTTGATTCCGCTATTAGTAGAAATGGTCAAAAGCAGATCCAAAGCCGAGTGGATTACCGCACTAGAAGCAGCGGGCGTACCATGCGGCCCCATCAATAATTTAGAAGAAGTATTTCATGATCCACAAGTACAAGCACGGCAGATGCAAGTGGAAATGCCGCATCCAATTGCGGGCAAAGTGCAATTGGTCGGCAGCCCCATGAAACTATCCAAAACACCCGTTCAGTACGAACAAGCACCGCCGCTATTAGGCCAACACACTGAGTCTTGCCTGAAAAATCTACTGCAGTTTGATGATGACAAAATCGCCAATTTAAAAGCCCGAGGGATTATTTAAGAACACCTAGAGTGGCGCACAACAATACTGCGCAAGTTAGTTTAGAGGGTAGGCAAAGTTAGAGGTCAACTGACGCCATTGTGCGCGCGTTAAATCCCGATAGCGCAATGCCGCCACTCACTTAGGAAAAATCATGCGAAAATTTGTCCTCATCGCTGCAACCCTTGTACTCACACAGTTAACTGGCTGCGTGGTACATCGCTACCACGCAACCGCAGCAAGAAATTACAACAGTGGCTATAGCACGCAATACGCAACGCAGACTCCCGATCGGTATTCTGATCAATATCCTGAGCAATATGCCACGCAGCCAAACCAAGTGGCGCAGACCAATCATGACGCCTACCAAGATAACTACAGCAACAGTTACCAAAACAATTCAGACATTGCGCAAATCGTCGCGATCCGCAATGTGAGTCAAGCGCGCGACAGCGGCGGCGGCGGCGCGGTGGTCGGTGCAATCTTAGGGGGTATCATCGGCAATCAATTGGCGCGCGGCGATGACCATAGTTCACGCAGCTCGCGCTATGACCAGCGTGGCAATAGTCGTTACTATAGCAGTCGTAGCCATAGCAACGACGAAGGTGGCCGTGCCGCAGCAACAGTAGGGGGCGCAATCATCGGCGGACTCATCGGCAATGAAGTTGACCGTTCCTCAACCGAACGTGTGACACGCACAGAAATCACCCTTCGCCTCGCCAACGGCAGGACACAGGCGATATGGATGGAGCATCCAGGACAATTTCGTGTCGGCGACAGAGTACGTGTCGCGAACCAAAATGGACGTTTAGTAATTCTATAATCGAGCCCTCTGCACAAGCGCAGTGATAAAATAAAAAAACGCGGTGTGATTTCTCACATCGCGTTTTTTATGGTCTCAATAATTTACTTCGCCAATTACTTCGTCGCTGCAGCAGCTTTCTTCGCTGCACCTACAAAGTCACCCGCATAGTAATGGGCGAATTGCTCTGGTTTGATGAATTTACGGATCACCGCATTCACTTCATCCAAAGTCAAGGCTGCAACTTTGGCATCGATGGCAGCGTCAAATCCCATCGTGCGGCCCAAGAATAATTTGGCACGTAGACTACCTGCCAAACCAGCATCTTGTGCACGACGTACTGCATTAGTTTGCGCAATTGCCAGCTTTGCGTCAGCCAATTCTGTCGCTGAGATACCGTCTTTCACAAACAAAGCCAACTCCTCTTTCACGGCATTTTGCAGTTTTTCAAGGTTTTGCGGCGCATAAATTGCGTACAAACCTACGCTCGCATTACTATCCAAAGCAGGTACGGATAAGGCGCTACCAACACCGTAGCTAATGCCTTCTTTCTGACGAATGCGGCCAAATAAGCGCGACTTGATTCCACCACCAAGCACCGTATCGGCGACCAATAATGCTGGATATTCAGGTGACTGATCATTCAATTGAAATGGCAGTTCAGCTAAATAGAAAGCATTGGCTTTGTCGGCTGTTTCAATTTTTTCGCTAGCTGCTTCTGCTTTTACAGGCAGACTAGGCGCACGGGTGAATGACGCTCTCGAATTCCAATCGCCCAAGACAGTCGCTAATTTTGCTTTTACCTGTGCCACATCAAAATCGCCGACCAACGCAAACTCTGCGTTATTCGCGCCATAAAATGTGCTGTAGAAACTCTTCACATCGTCTAATTTCGCTGCATTGTAAGCAGGAATCGCTTCATCGATAGGCGCAGAATAGCGAGGATCTCCTTTTTGATATGGCGTATTCTGCTTACGTTTAATCGCTTCTGTAGCAGCGGTTTGCGGATCATTACGAGACGCTTCTAAGGCCGATGCATTTTCCTTTATCAGCAATTCAAATTCAGATTGTGGGAAAGTTGGCGCACGTAACACTTCACGCATCAGGTCTAACAAAGCAGGCAGATTCGCACGCACGGTTTCAAAATTCCAAGTCATGTTTTGACCTGAACCCGTCACCGTTAATTTTGCTTTTAATTCCGTCAATTTAGTGTCTAATTAAATCAGCAGCCAAATCTGCTGCAACCATTTTCCCGTGCAAAGATTTTTCGTCGCCATAATGCATAGTGAAGCGACCTACCACCGTTTCACCGCGTGTCTTTTTACTCAACAAGGCAATCTTAGTACCGTTCGCCAAATTAAATTTTTCCGTACGTTTATCGATATTGGCGGGACTCGCATCGAAAGTTTCACCCGCCGCTACCTTAGCACGACCTTTATAGCCGTCAACTTGCTTAGCAACATCCGTTGCTTCGGCAATGACCGCACGGTTTGGTGTAGCAACGGGTAAAAATTGACCAAAGCTACGATTATCTTCTTTGAAGTAATTTTTCGCGACGCGCTGAATATCGGCCAATGTCAACGCTTCGATACGATCACGCTGCAAGAAGAACATGCGCCAGTCACCCAATGCGATCGCCTCTGACATGCTGACGCACAAGCGCTGCGGATCATTCATCGTTTTTTCTAAAGCGTTCAAGAGATTTGCTTTGGCTAGTTTCAATTCGGCTTCAGTGACAGGCATTTTTTCCAAGCCCTCAACGGCTTCGATCAGCGTTTTCTTAGCCCCATCCATATTCTGGTCTTTGCTCAACGCTGCGACGTACATGCTGTAACCAGGTTCTGCCAAACGGAACACAATATTCATCACGCCAACCGCTTGTTTAGACTCAACCAACTGTTTATGCAAACGACCGCTAGGCACTGCGCCCAAGATTTCACCGAGTGCAGACAAAGCTGCCGCATCGGTATGACTACCAGCAGACGTTGGATATAACACCGCAGCCAACTGTTGATCGGCGACGCGGCGAACGGTGATCTCACGAACACCATCACGCGGCGCTTCACGCGTCCAAGTTTTCTCTAAAACGCGGGCGGGTTTAACGACCGCGCCAAAGGTCTTTTCTATCATCGCCAAGGTTTTTTTCTCGTCGAATTTACCTGCGACCATCAACACCGCGTTATCCGGTTGATAAAACTTACGATAGAATCCTTGCAAATTCTCAATTTTCACGCCTTCAACGTCAGCCCGCGCGCCGATAGTGCTATGACCATAGTTATGCCAGTCAAAAGTCACCGCGCTCAATTGCTTCCACAACACTTGAATAGGATTATTTTCTCCGCTCTCCATTTCATTGCGCACGACAGAAAATTCGGTATCTAAATCGCTACGGGCAATCTTGGAATTGACCATACGATCGGATTCCATTTCCAATGCCCATTGCAAATTGTCGTCACTGGACGGGAAAGTTTCGTAATAGTTAGTACGATCAAACGAAGTCGTCCCATTAAATTGCATACCACGCTTACTCAATTGATCCATCAAGTTACCGCTAGTCTTGGTACCTTTAAACAATAGATGCTCTAACAAATGCGCCATACCTGTTTCGCCGTAACTTTCATGACGTGAGCCGACCATGTAAGTGACGTTGACAGTCGTAGTCGGTTTCGACGCATCCGGCGCCAACAAGACACGCAGGCCATTCGTCAAGCGATATTCGGTAATACCTTCGACCGAGGTGTAGACTGCAGCAGCTGGTGCCGCCTTGGCAGGTTTAGCGGCTTTCGCGGCAGGTGCTTTGGCATCCTGCGCAATCGCTGGCGAAACCGCATAAACAGCACTAAATGCCAATGCGAAAGCGAGACAAATTGGTTTTAATTTCATTTTTTATTCCCTAATTATGGTGGTATAACTCAAACGCATTTGAACATCCGCAAAGTACATTGTCTTTGTGGATGAGCGACGACTAGCGAAGAAACTCATCTAAAATCGGCCTTCTCTATACTTAATTCTCTGCGCCTTTTTTAAATGAGATTGAAAGCATAACAAATTTAAGTCCGACAACGTAGCGATTCGACAAAAACCTATAAAACCTAGACGAAAGTCGGTAATTGCTTGATGAGATGGGTAGGCTGTCGATCATCTTTCTCTGAGTGATTTTTTCTAACAAAACGATCTACAAACGGCCATTCCACTTTTGATCGTTTATAGAATGCAATCACGTCGCACATGAGACCAGAGAAATGCACACGAAGCCCGACAAATATTTTGATAGTACGTCAATAATATTGAGGCACTAAACGATAAAATACGGCGTCTCATATTATTGATGAACAAAAACCACCCTTAGGAGAGAAAATGAAAATAAGAAACTTAATGTTAAGTACCCTCGCATTGGCTTGCAGCACGATTGGCCTACATGCATCTGCCTTCACAGATGGACGTGGCTTCACCGTCGAAGACCTAGTAAAAATGGAGCGCGTAGCCAGCCCCATAATCTCACCCGACGGCAAACTGGTCGTGTATGCACAACGCACCACCGATTTAGACAAGAATCGTGGTCGTTGGGATT
>CAYXJI010000086.1:5625-11888 GCA_964465175.1 uncultured Burkholderiaceae bacterium
AATCTGGCGGATGCCACGCCGACGCCAAAAAAACTCACTAATGTGACGAACAGCAATGAAGGCAATAACTCAGGTCCGCAATGGTCAGCCAAAGGCGATGCGATCTATTTTGTCTCTAGCCGATCAGGTAGCGGTCAAGTGTGGCGTCTTCCTATCACGGGTGGCGAAGCACAAAAAGTGACCGATTTGCCTCTGGATGTTGAGAGCTTTAAAGTCGCACCTACCGAAAATCGTATCGCCATGTCGATCGAAGTGTTTCGTGATTGCCCCGATTTGAACTGCACGAAAGACCGCCTCGAAGCAAAGTCCAAAGTCAAAGCCACGGGGAAGATTCATGACAAACTATTTATCCGCCACTGGGATACGTGGGCCGATGGCCGTCGCAATGTTTTGTACTCAGCCGCCTTAGATGCGAATCATGTCGCCAGCAAGACGCCAGTTAGTTTATCGGGCGCGCTGGAAGCCGATGTCCATTCCAAACCAGATGGTGACCAAGAGGATTACGCCTTCACGCCTGACGGCAATAGTCTTGTGTTCTCTGCGCGCGTTGCTGGCAAAACCGAAGCATGGTCTACCAATTTTGATCTATTCAAAGTCCCAGCAGCTGGCGGCATCGCCCCCCAAAATCTAACTACTGACAATCCTGCATGGGATGCAAAGCCAGCATTTTCTCCTGATGGCAATACACTCGCCTATCTAGCGATGAAACGTCCTGGTTTTGAAGCGGATCGCTTTCAGATTATGTTGATGGATGTGAAGACAGGTAAAAAGCGTGCGCTTGCCGAAAAATGGGATCGATCCGCCACCAATTTAACTTGGTCTGAAGACGGTAAAACGCTGTACACCAGCGCCTTCGATCTGGGTCAACTACGCCTGTTCGCGATTGATGTGCACAAGGGCAGCGTCACGGCTTTGAGTGATCAAGGTGCGGTCGCTGGCTACGATGTACGTGGCAACACAGCGGTAATCGCGAAGGCAGATCTCGGCTCTGGTGCACAATTGTTCTATACGAACGTGAGCAAAGCCGCCAGTTGGAAACAAATGACCGAAGTCAATAAACAAGCCCTAGCCGATGTGCGTTTTGCTGAATACGAACAATTTAGCTATGCCGGTGCGAAAGGCGAAAAAGTCTATGGCTATGTGATGAAGCCGTGGAATGCCAAAGCGGGTCAAAAATATCCGGTCGCTTTTATCGTACATGGCGGCCCACAAAGCAGCTTTGCGAATAACTGGAGCTATCGCTGGAATCCGCAGACTTATGCTGGTGCGGGCTATGCGGTGGTCTTCATCGATTTTCACGGCTCACTTGGTTACGGTCAACAATTTACCGATTCCATCAGTCAAGACTGGGGTGGTAAACCTTTGGTCGATTTGAAGCTCGGTATGGCTGCCGCTGCCAAGCAATTCCCGTGGTTAGATAGTAGCAATGCCTGCGCGCTCGGTGCCTCGTATGGCGGCTATATGATGAACTGGATCGCGGGCAATTGGAGCGATGGCTTTAAGTGTATCGTCAATCACGCTGGTGTATTTGATACCCGCGCCATGTATTACTCCACTGAAGAGCTGTGGTTTAACGAATGGGAAAATGGCGGCACTTACTACGATGTTCCGGCCAAGCATGAACAATTTAATCCTGTTAGCCATGTAAAGAAATGGAAGACGCCGATGTTGGTGACACAAGGCGAGATGGATTTCCGCATCCCAAGCACGCAATCCTTTGCTGCTTTCACCGCATTACAACGGCGTGGCATTGATAGCCAATTATTGACCTTCCCCGATGAAAATCATCACATCTTAAAGCCAGCGAATTCACTGTTGTGGCATCACACTGTGCTTGATTGGATGGGGAAATATCTACCTAGAAAATAGATTTTTCGCAAAAATTTCCACAAAATACGAAAAACAATAAGCAAGAAAAAAGGGGCCGTCATTTACTTGATCGCCCCTTTTTTTCACCGCATTTGCACTTCACTAATCAGCCATTGGTGAAAAGCCAGAAACGCCGCGTTTTCTTTCATATCGGCGGCATAAATCAAGTAGTAGTCCAATCGTAGCGGCGTTTCTACGTTGAATGGCCGCACTAGACGTCCCGCCGCAATATCGTATTCGACTAATAATGCTTGCCCAAGTGCCACGCCCTGCCCATCGATTGCCGCTTGTAATGCCATCAAAGCGAGGGTAAATAAAGGCCCTTTGCGCACATCCTTATCATTCACACCCAAGGTAGAAAACCACGATTGCCAGCTCGGATAATCAGGGTCATTCATGGCGCTTACTTCATGCAATAGCGTTTGCTTGCTCAGGTCGGCAGGACTACTCATCGCTTTGGCGATGGCAGGACTACAGACCGGAAAAACTTCCGTCGCAATAAAAGGTTCGATGCGAAAATCGGCAAATTGGGTACGACGAAAATCAATCGAAATATCACAATCGCGATAACTACGATCGACTTCGGAGACGATCTCTACCCGCACTTGCGGATGGCGATTTAAGAAACGATACAGGCGCGGCACCAACCATTTTGAGCCGAACGAAGGTGGTACGCCGACCCGCAACAAGACATTATTGTCATTGAGTAGCGCATCGGTGGCCTGCTGAAAAATCTTAAAGCCATCCCGGATACGAGGCAAATAGCGCTCACCCGCCTCGGTCAATTTCAACACATTGTTACTGCGTTGAAACAGATCCAACCCCAGAAAATCTTCCAGCAATTTGATTTGATGACTGACTGCCGCATTGGTCACATGCAATTCTTCCGCTGCACGCGTGAAGTTCAAGCGTCGCGCCGCGACCTCAAAAACTCGCAATGCGTTCAGTGGTGGAAGACGTTTGGACATAGCAACCTCATTGAAAAACCATACCATAACAGATGTTCGTTTAATTAAATTTAATGAGAGCTTGAAATTTAATTGTCGTTAGGGGATAGGCGTAATTTTGCTGAACAATGCTATGATTTTGAAAACTTTTCACCACGGCACACCTGCTTTCCATTGCCGTCCGTAAAACAACAATACGAGTATGGCTTGCCAAAGTGATCTTAAGCAAAAATCCGCTCATTAACTATTTCTAAATGACATCTCAAATATTCCTCGCTTGCGACCCCGCCCTCGCACCGTTAAGCTGACATTTATTGCTCGATGTCATCCCTAAACCAACGCGCTCACCTAGCGCCTACTATTTTACTTAGACCCTATTTGACATGACTCACATCATCACTATCGACACTGGCACCACCAATACCCGCGTCACACTTTGGCATGATGCCAGCGTATTGGCTCATGAGGCCTGCGAAGTCGGCGTGCGCGATACCGCTATCACTGGCAATCGTGACAAATTACAAAACGGGGTGCGCGACACCATCGCCAAAACCTTAGTCTCGGCAGCCATCAAAGAAGATCAAATCGATCTTGTGATTGGCTCTGGCATGATTAGTTCCAATGTCGGCTTGTTCGAATTACCGCATGTCTTAGCACCTGCCGGCCTACAACAATTAGCGCGCGGCATGGTCTCGGTCACGATTCCCGAAGTCTTTTCTAAACCGATCTGGTTTGTGCCGGGCGTGCGCAATGTAGTCGAGAATATCGGCCTGCATAATTGCGAAGCGATGGACATGATGCGCGGCGAAGAAGTCGAAGTCATGAGTGTGATCGAACAACTCGGCATCACTGGGCCGGCCATGATGGTAATGCCAGGATCACATTCTAAATTCGTCTGTATCGACGACAAAAATCGCATCACAGGCTGCGTCACAACCTTGGCCGGTGAATTAATGTATGTGATCACCCACAACACGATATTGGCGAAATCATTAGATTCACAATTTGCCACTTCCATCAATGAAGAGATGCTACTGGCTGGCGCGCAATCGGCACAAACCATCGGCCTTGGTCGCACCTGTTTCAATGTGCGCACACTCGATCAATTTACGATTTACGAGCGCAATGACCGCGCGAATTTTTTACTAGGTGCCATTCTCGGCGCCGACTTATTAACATTAAAAAATAGTAGCGCCATCAAAATGTTACCCGGCACACCGGTGGTGATCTGCGGCAAGCCCATCATGAAAGAAGCCTTGGCGATTTTGATCAAAAACGATGATTATTTCTCAGGAAGAATCACGGTGGTCTCGGATGAAACCCAAGCGCATCTGGCAGGACAAGGTGCTATTTTAGTTGCCACTGCACGCGGCTTACTCAAAACATCGAAGTAAATACGGGAATTTACCCATACGGCAAAAGTGTGCGAGGCAAGTATGCTTTGCATCGATTATTTTTAGTTTCAAGACGATTATTTTTACGAGTACACCATGTCCAAAAAAATCACGCGATTCGGCAATATTCCCTCAGGCGCAGGCGGTCAGCGTTTGCCATTTTCACCTGCAGTACGCGCAGGCGATTTTGTTTTTTGCTCTGGCCAAGTCGCGATGAAAGAGAATGGCGAAATCGAAACCGGCGGCATAGAATCACAAACCCGCCGCACCATGGAAAATGTCAAACGCGTGCTGGGTCTAGCCGGTTGCGATTTAAACGACGTGGTGAAAGTCAGCGTATGGCTAGACGACACCCGCGACTTTTGGACCTTTAATCGCATCTACACGGAATATTTTGGCGACAACCCACCAGCACGTTCCTGCGTACAATCAGCCATGATGGTCGATTGCAAAGTAGAGATAGAAGTCACGGCGTATAAGCCAGTTTAGATTTTCAGTTAATGAAATTAGTGCTCAAAGTGACGATTTTGTAGGGCGGGTGAAACCCGCGCCGCCAGCACGCTGAGCAGCCAGAACGTCGTGTATGCGTGATCGACCTAAGTACGGCGCGGTTTGCACCCGCCCTACAAATGCTCGCAAATCCCAAGCATAACTTCACTCGCAGGACGTACACACTTACCCAAGCACGCTAGTTACGAGGATGTAATGACACTACCCGCTTACCGTTCACTCTACACCTACCCATGGGATATCGCCGACATCGGTGTCACGCAATTTGTTGACGAGGTGCTCGCCATGGGCATTACCGATGTGACTCTAGCGACTACTTATCACACGGGTAAATTTATTCGTCCGCATGCAAAAAATCCGCCGCGCGTGATTTTTCCTGAAGATGGCGTAAGCTACTTCGATCCGGATGTCGAACGTTATGGCGAGATCAAACCGCAGCCACACAGTGAGCTTACGATGCGTACGGTGCTGCCAGCTTTATTACAAGATGGCAGAGTCAAAGTGCATGGATGGACGGTGCTTTTGCATAACACCCGTCTAGGTAGCGCATTTCCCCAATACACGGTGAAAAGTGCATTTGGTGATAGCTATGTGTATAGTCTCTGCCCCATGCAAACTGCGGTGTTCGATTATGCTGTCAATTCGTGCGCAGACCTGACGCATCAACATCAATTGAGCAGCATCGTTTTAGAAACACCAGGCTGGCTGCCGTATGCACATGGTTACCACCACGAATTCGCCCAAGTCGCTAGCAATGCATGGTTAGACAATATGCTGGGCATGTGTTTTTGCGATGCTTGCCAATCGGCGGCAAAAAATAGGGGCATCAATATCGATGCCTTTCAAACACGTGTACAAGACAATATTAAAAATTATTTAGCATTACCCGCCGATGCGAATGCCGATCAAGCTGCGAGTTGGACCCAATCAGATCTCTTGAGCGATGCCGACTTATTGGCTTTCATCAGCCTACGCCAAGATCGCGTCACGCAATTAGTCGCGGAGATTCGCGCCGCGATTTCAGCCGACTGTGAGCTCGCCGTAATCCCAACGGTACAAAGACCCACGGCCGCCTGCTGGACTGAAGGCAGCGATCTCAAGGCACTATCAGAAGTCGCTGACTATATCGAAATCCCTTTCTACGAACCAAGCGCCAATCACGCTATTGCCGACGCATGGGAAAGTCTGCGTCAAATCGCGCATCCAGAAAAAATACGCGCGATATTACGACCCGGCTTACCTGACCTAAATCAAGGTGCTGAACTAGGCGCTGCGATAGCTGGCATACAAGCATTGGGGATCAAGGATTTTGCGTTTTACAACTATGGTTTGCTGCCACAATATCAGCTCGATCATCTGGCCAAGACAGTAAAGGAATGCAAATAAATGGCACGCAATATTCTCATTACCGGCGCTTGCGGCGGCATTGGTCGCGCACTTTGTCAGGCCTTTGTGAACACTGGCGATCACGTTTTTGCGCAAGATCGCGAGGCGACGCAATTGGCTGATTTAGTCTCCGTCTTAGGTGCTGAGCACTGTAGCG
>CAYXJI010000087.1:0-11705 GCA_964465175.1 uncultured Burkholderiaceae bacterium
GCTGGTTGGGATTACGACATCGGCCTCAATCAAAGCGTCAATACGGTGCGTGATCGCGATACGCATGGCTATGTCTTGTACGACAAATTAATTGCAGGGATTAATCGTGGCTTGATTAATCCTTTTGGCCCTTCGAGTGCCGAGGGTATTAAGTATTTGAATGGTATCCAAATCAATGATGAAGTGCGCTATGCACGCGGTACGATGACGGCCTTGGATTTTAAAGCCTCGCGTCCTTTGATGCGCTTGAGTGGTGGCGATCTATCGTTGGCCGTTGGTGGAGAATTACGACGTGAACGTTCCGTGTTTACACCGTCTGCCTTATTGATGAGCGATAACATTAATAACGATGTCGCACCTGAAGGTGGTAGAGGGACGCAAGATTCGCGTCATGTGGAAGGGGTGTACGCCGAATTGTTAGCACCCTTGAGCAAAGCGTTAGAAGTTCAATTAGCGCTGCGTCACGATCGTTACCAAGGCGTTGGCGGTGCTTCCAGCCCTAAGTTGGGTGTGCGCTATCAACCTAGCTCAGAATTATTATTCCGCGCCTCCGTTGGCAGCGGCTTCCGCGCGCCTTCTATGTCCGATCTATACCGACCAACGCAATATAGCTCTACCGCGACTTTACCTGATCCCGTGTATTGCGCGGACAATGATAATGACCTCTCTGTCTGTGCCGATAATTGGAATACGCGCCGTTACAGCAATCCCAATTTGAAGTCAGAACGTAGCCGTCAATATACGATGGGAATGATTTTCGAGCCGAGTCGCAATGTGACTTTTAGTATCGATTATTGGAATATCAAACGCAGTGATTTAATCAGCGAAATAGGCGACGATATTATTCTGGGTAACTTGAATAAATACGGCAATTTGGTCCATCGCGATGAGGACGCATATATCGACTACATCGAGTTGCGTAAAGAGAATCGTGGCGCGCAAAAAGCCACCGGCCTTGATCTGGCGATGGAGCTGCATGGCATCAAAACTGATTGGGGTAAATTCAGTGCGCGTATGCTAGGCACCTTGATGTTGGATTCCAAATTACAGACCAATCCTGGTGATGCCTACGTCAGTAATCTCGGCAAATTTGTGACCGAAGGCGTAGTGCAACGTTGGCGTCATCGCCTGAGTCTTAATTGGGAACAAGGCGCACTCGCAGCAAGCTTGGGGAATACTTACTCCGCAGCCTATGACGACCAAAATTCGGCAATCAATATCGATGATGGCAGTGTTGTCGCGGCGAATAAAGTGAAGGCCTATTCCTTATGGGATATGTCGGCAAGCTATGCGGTGAATAAAAATTTAAGTGTGCGTGGTGGTGTGCAAAATATTTTCAACACCGCACCACCGTATTCCAACCAGGCTAACTTCTTTATCTCGGGTTACGATCCTAGCTACACCGATCCGCGTGGACGTTTCTTTTATGTGAGTGCGCAGTATTCGTTTAAGTAAGCGGCGCTGGTCTAAGCCCATAGACGCGAAGCAAATCCAAGTAGCGTCATGGCGGACTCGATCCGCCATCCATGATTGAGCTACGATCAATGATGTTTACTTAATTCTGGATTGCGGGTCAAGCCCGCAATGACATACACAAAATCGTAGGGCGGGTGTAACCCGCGCCGCCAGACCATCAAACAACTGCGCAGCCAAATAAATTCACCTTATCTCAAAAAATCTTGCGGGCCATAAGTCCGCAAGATTTGTCAAATCACTCCATGCTATTGTTCGACTCATTGAATTTGAGAGGAATAAGATGGAGCAAGAACTCAGCAGCATCAGCGCGCATCGCGCTAGTTATGAACGCCGTTTTCGACGTGTCGTTGACTACCTACATGAAAATCTAGAACGCGAGCTTGACCTGAATTTACTGGCCGAGATTGCCTGTATGTCGCCCTACCACTGGCACCGCATTTATCAATCTTTTTGCGGTGAAAGTCTCGCCGCCACGGTCAAACGTTTGCGCTTACAACGTGCCGCAAATTTGTTAGTAAAAACCGCACAAAGCATAGCGCAAATTGCCAGCGCTAGCGGCTATCACAATGTGCAATCCTTTACCCGAATTTTTTCTAGCGTGTATGGCATGCCACCAGCACGCTATCGTAAACACGGCAGCCATAGGCAATTTTTCGCAGCACAACTTATCAGGAGTGAGACTATGTTTCCAGTACAGATTCAAGAAGTAAAAGCAATGAGCTTGGTCGGGGTTGCTCATCGCGGCAATTACATGGGTATTAGCCAGTCGTTTGATCAATTGATCGGCATCGCGGGGGCTCGTCAACTGTTCGGTCCTGACAGTCAGATGATAGGTATTTATTTGGATGATCCTGCCATAGTAGCCGAAGCAGAGTGCCGTTCTTTTGCCTGTCTTTCGGTCAGCGCAGAGCAACAAGCGCAGGCACAAGCACCTTTAGAAGCTTGCCATATTCAAGCGGGACCTTATGCCGTATTGCAGTATCAAGGGCCATACTCTGATATGCAAGGCGCTTATCAATGGTTGTTCGGTGTTTGGTTACCTGCTTCTGGATACGAAGCGGCTGATGTCCCAGTGTTTGAAGCGTATCTCAATAATCCCAGAGATACCGCACCAGTAGAACTAAAAACAGCAATCTATTTGGCCTTACAAAAACCGAATTGAGTCGGTAATTTTTTTGGCAGGGCATCGCCATGGTCACTCAATTAATGCCATAAAATCGGGCGGGTGCAAGCCGCGCAGCTCAGGTGCCAGACGGCTTGGCGGCGCGGGGTGCATCCGCCCTTCGACATTAGCGATGGCAAGTAAGTGGGATATTCTTGGATTACTTGAAAGACGGAGTGCGGTAATGATGAATAACTTCGCCTAAGCTGTGTGCTTGTGGCACGCTATTTTGCATAAACCAACCGAGACCAGTGAACAAGGCCGCACTAAAAAAGAACGGCAAGATGGTTTTGCGCAAGGCAGTGTGTAGCCAATGGCGCGTGTGCAAGCCTTTTAGTCGGTGATACAGACTGGCTGATAAAAATGCATCCACCATTAGTTCTGCGAACAAGATAGGCGCGCTGGAAATGACGACGGCTGACGAAACAAATAAAGCCAGCAAGGTGGCAGCTATCGCAAGCACGATCACCAGCGGAATTGCCAGCTCGTCGGCCTCTGCAACCGTTTCACCTACCGAGCCTAAAGTATCGCCAATGCCGCCACTACTATTGCCTAAGGGCGAATCAACGGGTCCATCAAAACTAGCACTAGCGCCCGCACCCGAAAAATCACCAGCACCTGTGGACAGCACATTCAAAGAAGTATCAGCGGCGCTCGAAGGTGATGGAATGACTTTGAATGCATCGATGGCATCGACCAAATCACCGCTGCGCTTGTATAGCCATAGCCAGAGAAAAATGAAAAAGACACCGTACGCCACGCCAAACGCGCAAAGATAGCGCAGCCACATACTAAACATGCCCAAATGGAGCAACAGAAAAGAAGTAAGAAAACCAGACAAGCCTGTACCGATCACGATCAAGCTCATCTCCAAGCGCGGAAAACTGTCACGCTCTAAATGCTTGCGGATACCTTGAACGAATTTTTCTCTCGATAATATTTTTCGCATGCGCAACGGGGTAGTGAGCCTAGGTCCAATAGGGGAGCAATTAGTGCATAGTGGGTAGCAAAGCGCTAATTGATTAGCCTTGCAATATACCACGTCGCAAGGTCAAGGAAACCAATCGATCCCCGTAACGCGCTATAGAACTTTCGGCCGCTAGATTGCCTACACAGAAAATCTGGGTTCAAGCTATTGACCTACCTTTTAGCCCTAGCGCTGTGGAATAGAACGCGGCCAGTTGGCTAATTTCCCCACGCCTTTTTTTCTCAAGTCATTGCGTTTTTCAGATGGGTTTGTGACGGAGGTAAAGCGCCGTGATGGCGCTGTCGTCACGAGCTGTGCATGTGCTTCCACCTGAAATACGGCGACTGCGTCAGTGAGCATGATGGCTTGGCCATGCATGCTCTCCGCTGCTGCGGCGGCTTGCTCTACTAAGGCCGCATTTTGTTGCGTGATTTGATCGAGTTGGCGAAGCGTGGTGTTGACCAAACCAATGCCATCGCCTTGCTCAACGCTGGCCTCGGTGATCGCTTGGACGTTATGGCTAAGGGCTTGAATTTGGCTCACAATCTGGTGCATGGTGGCGCCCGCATTTTGTACTTGTTGGTGACCCGCGCGGACTTGTTCGTTGGAATGTGTGATCAAGCTTTTGATTTCTTTCGCGGCACTCGCAGAGCGTTGTGCCAGATTGCGCACTTCGGTTGCGACGACCCCAAAGCCACGACCATGTGCGCCTGCTCTGGCCGCTTCGACGGCGGCGTTGAGCGCAAGAATATTGGTCTGAAAAGCGATGCTATCGATGACGCTAATGATGTCGGTGATTTGTTTTGAGGACTGCTGTATGCCTTCCATCATGCTGGTCAGTTGTTGCACTGCTAAGCCACCTTGCTGCGCCACATCCGCACACGCGACTGCTTTTTGATTGGCTTGTTGAGCACTGTGCGCATTTTGTTTGACCGTCACCGTCAGCGCTTCCATCGACGATGAGGTTTCTTCTAAAGCGCTAGCTTGTAGCTCGGTGCGCTGCGACAAATCGGCGTTGCCGTGCGCGATGTCACTCGATGCGCTGGCGATGTTGTCGCTGCTGCTGCGTATGTTGGCGACTAGCTGCGCCAAGACTTGGCGCATGGCGTCAAATTCCTTTAGTAAGTGGGCGATTTCATCATCGGCCTGGGTTTGACTGGCGGTGCTCAGATCACCGGCCGAGACCCGTCGAACCGCCAGACTGAGTTGGCGTAACTCGCCAGCAAACGCGAGATAAAATCCGCTCAGCAAATAGCTCGCCAAGCCGAGCATAAACACAATGCCCAAGATCATTACATTGCGATTCCACACCGCATTAACCAAGCGTTGCTGCAATTTGGCGTCGATCACATTGGCGATGCTGTCATTGACGGTGCCCCAATTGGCGACGACTTCTTGGCCGGCTAAGAGATAAGCCGTGCCACTGGTTTGGTTTAATGTGCTGAGAATTTCGGTTTTGGTGCGTTCTAAAAACGCCACATTGTCGCTGATGAGTTTTTGAGTTTGTTGGGCTAATTCTTTGAGCGCGGGATCGGCTTGCAAGACGGCTTTGAGTTGCGCATCGATCTTGGGTAGATCTCGCTGGCTGAGCATGACATTGGCGTTGATCAGCACGTCTTCATTGGGTTCCATCAAGCCCGTATCAATATACGGCGCACCACGGGCACTCGTATCGGCGATGGCGGCGGCGTATTCGGGCAGGGCTTTACGGAATAAACCAATTAAGTAAACCGTCTCTACTTTAGGATCTAAACTGAGCTGGGTATGGTCAGCCACTTTGACTGCGATTTGGTTGAGCTGTGCTAGCAATTGGCTGTGCGCGAGATAGCTGTCTTTGGCTTTGCCGTCGACCAGATTGGACTGAATGCTTTGCCAGATAGCGAGTGCTTGTTGGACCTCGTCTTGGGTGGATAATTCAGTATGGGTAGCGTGAAATTGGGCGAGTTGTGTGAAGCTTTGTTCTAACTGCGCTGCGATGGTGTTGGCCTTTGCCTTCGCTTCGGCGTTGCCTGCCAAGCCTAGATGCCGCCATGCGCGATGCTGCTGGCTGAGCTGCTCTAACTGTTGGATGACACGCACTTGCTGCACACCCATTTGTTCATTCTGGGTCAGATCAATTGACTTGTTTAACTCCCAGATCAACAGGCTAGACACAATAATGGCAGGTAGTGCGAACAGACATGCCACGATCAAAAATTTAGGCAGCAAGCGCCAGCGCCGCATGCAAGCGATCGCGGGTGCAAAAAGTGGAGACGAGCGAGGTGGCAAGCTGCTAGACGAGGGCATAAGTTCACCGTAGAAGAATTAACGGGAGAGGAAAAAAGTTAATTTCTACTGTACTTGGTCAGTGTGACTGCCGTATTACACGCTAGGAGCCAATGAGGTAATACTACTGCAGAATTCGCACTTTGATTTCTGTCTATACAACGCCGAAAAATGAAGTTACGTTCAAACAGAGCTCAGTCGTCCTAAGCTTAATCGAGGCGGCAAGCGATGATTTTTGCGCCCATGATATTGGCTTGTAAGTGAAATGCTTGCATGAGCTGTTGGCGCGCTAGTGCATCAGTCGGTAGCGCAAACGTTACCGTCATTTGTGTGTAGTCGGTGCTGGCTGTGTCTGCATGCGTGGTGTCGGGCTTCTCAAACCTCCGCGCTGGATCATCTGCTAGTGCCGGCGCAGCGGTGCTTAACAAGCCCTGAGTCTGCATTTCGGCGATGACTGCAGCCCAAGGAATCGTGATGCAATCATGCGGCTCCAGCCAACGTTTGCTGCCGCTATGATTACTGACAATCCCACCGGTCAGCTCCACCGCGCTATCAGAAATTTTTTCGTAATGAAAGGCCTCCCAACCCGGCAATCCGCGCTGACGTTGCGCTAGTTGTGCCATGATTTGCGCCACTTGGCCACCGTGCGCTACCATGCCGACCGGTAACATTTCTGATAAATCGAGCATGTTCTATTTTCCCTAGGTAAATATTTTTTAAATGTTTTTGTTAAAACACGTCTACAAGCCGCGCAAACTGTGCGAATTTTAAGTGTAATTGTGAAATCACAGGTAGAATTCGCAATCGCTTTTTTTAAACGATTTACTAATCAGCCGTGCTTTTGCTTAGCTGTTTAGCTAATTTATTCTTTGCAGCATAATTGTTAACCCGCAGTAGCGATAGCTGCTGCCCTATACCGAAAATCATAAAGGAAGACCACGATGTTGATTAAATCCCGTTTCGTCATTGGTAGCGCCATCGCACTCATGGCATTGACTGCCTGCTCAAAAGGCACAGACAAACCTGCGAATGCAGCAGCCGATGTGATCGCTGCCACCGTCAACGGTAAAGCCATCAGCAAAAAACAAGTGGATATGATCATGAAACAGCAAGCCGCACAAGGCATGCCAGACACGCCAGAAATGCGCAAAATGATCATCGATAATTTGGCATTGCAAACTATTGCAGCCGAAGAAGCGATCAAAAAAGGCTTGGACAAAAAAGGCGAAACAGCAGAACAAATCGAAATGTCACGCCTCGGTATTTTGGCACAAGGCTTTGTCGATGATTTCTTAAAAAACAGCCCAGTCACTGACGCACAATATGCAACAGAATACGACAAAATCAAAGCCTCGGCCGCCGGCAATGAATTCTCCGCACGCCACATCTTGGTAGAAAAAGAAGCGGACGCAAAAGCCATCATCGCTAAATTGAAAAAAGACGTCAACGCCTTCGCCGCTTTGGCCAAAGCACAGTCCAAAGATCCAGGCTCGAAAGACAAGGGCGGCGACTTAGGTTGGTTTGACCCACGCGGCATGGTGCCAGAATTCGGCGCAGCGGTCGCCAAATTAGAAAAAGGCAAATTTACTGAAGAGCCAGTCAAATCTCAATTCGGCTACCACGTCATCATCTTGGACGACAGCCGCGTAAAAGAAGCGCCAACTTTAGAACAAGTCAAACCACGTTTGACACAACAAATCCAACAACAAAATCTGAAAAAATTGTTGGACGAGATGAAAGAAAAAGCCAAGATAGAAATCGTTGGCGCATCAGCGGCATCCGCCCCAGCAGCGGCATCTGCACCAGCCGCAGCAGCACCAGCGTCCGCTCCAGCGGCAGCCACACCAGCAGCTAGTAAGTAATTTGGTAGTATTTTTACCGCACAAAAAAACCGCCTTCGTGGCGGTTTTTTTATGCTCAAGGCCGGAAATAGGGATTGCGCAGGTAAAAGTAAACTATTTCGGACTTTAAGAAACTAGCTGGTTTTTTCTCAATTTAATGTAATATATTCGGAATATCAGAAATTTTTATATTTTGAGCCTTTCTTAGTTGATTTTTCTGAAATTCCGAAATGGAGGCCGTCGTGAAATTTCCCCAACCCTTAGCATTAGGTACCGAAAATTCCTCGGTCAGAATGATCAACGAGATGCTAGATGTCGGGCAATTGGTGCGATCAAAACGACGACAACAAAAATTACGTATTGATGACGCCGCAGCATTGACCGATGTCTCAGTTGATCTTTTTTCTCGACTGGAAAATGGCAAAGGTGCGGTGCGATTAGACAAGCTATTGCAAGTACTTGATGCGATGGGGCTTTGTATGATTGTTGCCTCGAAAAAGTCAGATTTAGTTAGTGCGCTCTTGAGAGCGAATGCCATCGCTCAAGAGGTTCATTCTCCGAGTGACCAAGAGACTAGTTCATGAAACATTTTCTTTATCTGTTCGCACTAGACCAAAAAGTAGCAACCATTGTTTATCAAGCTAAGCAAGATCTTTGGTCCTTGGAGTACGATGCCGATTGGATCACGTCGCCACATGCTTTTCCACTTTCTCCTGCATTGCCATTGTTTTCGGTAAAGAACATGAATGCCTCGGGCACGATTAAACGCTTTGTCGAAAATTTGTTGCCGGAGGGACGCGCCCTCGATATTTCCGCTTCAACTTATGGCATCACCAAAAATAATGTATTCGCTCTGATTCAACAACTCGGCGTGGAAACGGCTGGCGCATTTCGATTCGGCATCGACAGCCTTGCTTTAACGGCAGAGAAGCAAAATAAGCAAAATAAGCCGAAGCGTGAAATTACACTCGAAGAACTTGAGGATCGTTTGTCTCAACGAGATCAAATTCCATTTGTTGTGTGGGACCAAAAAGTCAGAATGTCTATCGCAGGCTACCAAGATAAACTGACAGTCTTGCTTCATCAAGACCATGGCATATCCCGACTGTATTTGACAGCACCGCCATTGGCATCGACGCACATTTTGAAGCCCGAACCCATGGGGAGAAATATGCCACATTTGGTGGCGAATGAGTACTACTGCATGACGCTGGCAAAGCGGATGGGATTCCCAGTGGCTGAGGTCAGTATCCTTCGTGTGCCTCGCCCGATGTTATTGGTCAAACGGTTTGATCGCGAGTTAATCGAGTCGCCAACGGAGCTAGCAGTGAATCGCTTGCATATGGTTGATGCATGTCAGGCATCGGATCTGCCCGTCAGTTTTAAGTATGAGAGAAATTTAGGTCGTAATGAACAAGTGCTACATATTCGAGATGGAATGAGTTTTGAAAAGCTTTTTGCTTGCGTCGATCAAACGATCGACAAAGCATCAGCCAAACTCAGCTTACTGCGCTGGGCGCTGTTTCAATTTCTGATTGGGAATTGTGATGCGCATGGGAAGAATTTTTCGTTCTTTGTTGAACGAGATGGTTTAGTGCCAGCACCTTGGTACGACCTGGTCAGCGTGGTTCAATATCCTAAAATTTCGCATGAGTTGGCGATGGCATTTGGTGATGTGTTTGAATTAGAAGAGGTCAAGGGATTTGCTTTTGCCGATTTTGCGCAGCGCTGTTCTATCCCGCGTACGCTGTTGCATAGAGAGGCCGTTAAAGTGGCGAATAGCGCGATAAAACACGCTGAAATTGTGGCATCGGATGACGAATTTGCAAACGAAGAGACAGCGTTTATCGGCAAGCTAAGTGCGTTTGTGATCCAACAAGCTGAACGTCTCAAAGTCTACACCAAGGAAGCTTTAAAGATAGATTCCGATTTTCTTTAGAGCGTATGTATGAGCTAAAGTCCGTCATAGTGAATACGATCCCGACTAAACCACGCATTTGTTGCTTCAGCGTTAAGGCCATTACGAGGGAAAACCGATAAAAAGGCCTCGCAAAAGCAAGACCTAAAAGTTATAGGTATTCGTGCGATCACAAGCTATTCGTTAGCAAGTGCAAATTTAGGGGAAGTGCAGTCGGCAGCGTTTCATTCGTTCCGACATTTTTTATTAACCAGTAAATACCAATCTCTAAGTAATATCATGGCTGAGATATATACCACGGCCATGATTGGCATCTTGGCCGTGGTATATATAATGGCCGTGGTAGATATCAACTGGTGCCAAATATGAATTCTCCTTCTTTACTCAATAACCGGAACGAGAACGGGGAGATTCTCGTAGCTGATCTATTCGAGAGCCACGGCTGGAGGGGCGATCGTTCTCTAAAATACAAAGAGAAACATTCGGACATGGTGATTCGAAGAGGGGCACAATGCTATATCGTGGTGGTCAAGGCACTTTCAGAAGGACGTGCCGATCGAGCGATTCCCATGTTGTCACAGGCAATTCTACAAGCCCAAGCATATGCCCTTGACGTGGGTAATGCACGACCACTTGCTGTAATCTCCGTAGAAAATGCATCCCAGTCCCTGTCTAAACAACTTAAAGTGTTTGTTGAAAAATACGCGCCGAATGTAGCTGTTGGCCTCGTTTCCAAGAATGGGCTCAGATACTTTAGGGGGATGGGTTAGAGGAACTGAATGCCGAGCCGAACGAGAAACGATGGCAGGGGAGTTCACCATCGAATCAGCTTGTTAATCTTTTTTCGGATTTTAATCAGTGGATGCTAAAAGTACTACTGGCACTTGAGATACCTGATCACCTGTTGCAAGCACCGAGACAAAAATATCAAAGCGTTTCCGAATTTGCTGAGGCCGCCGGTGTATCTCCCATGAGCGCCTCACGATTTTTTAAGCAATTACGCAACGAAGGGTATTTGGACGGTTCTTCGCGTTATCTCGCTCTTGTCCGTCGCCAAGAATTATTCAGTCGTTGGCGATCAGCTACGATACGTAATGCGCCTGAATTACCAATGCGTTTTCTGATTCGTGGCCCTATACAAAAACAAATCTTTAGCCTTCTACACAATAATCAGGAAGAGTCTTGCCTGGCGCTATTTGGGGCAGCCGAGGCTTTAGGCCTAGGGCACGTCAGCGGCGTGCCACCCTATGTCTACGTGCCAAAGCTCCCACGACCTGACGACAAGAAATGGAGAGCGCTAGCAGTCGCCCCGCCTTCTGAGATGCCAGACCTGATCATTAGGCAAGCACTTTCACCAAAATCAGTTTTCCGAGGTGCTGTACACCAAGATGGCATGATCGTTTCCGATGTCATCCAAGTTTGGTTGGATGTCGTCAATCACCCTTCACGCGGTGAAGAACAGGCCAAGCTGATCTATGAAAAAATACTTCGCCCGATGATAGGAAATTAAAACTAAATGAACGATCTAGACGCAATCGCGAAGCTCGCTCAAGCACTTTTTCCGTGGCGTGATCATCTTGTATTTATCGGGGGATGGGCACATCGAATCCACCGATTCGACCCGAGAGCAAACAAGCTGGAATACCAGCCAGTATTCACTCGTGATACTGACTTAGCGTTTGCCAACAGAGCCCCAATCGAAGGCGATATCAAAGCTGCACTTATACAACATGGCTTCAAGGAGCAGCTAGCCGGAGAGTACAAGCCGCCAGTAGCGCACTACACCTTGGGCGATGAGAACGGCGGCTTCTACGCCGAATTCTTGACACCACTAGTTGGCAGCGGAATCAAACGCAGTGGCGAGCAAGATGCGACCATGCGGATGGCAGATAGGTGATTTTCGTTTCTCACAACAGCCTTTCGGGAGGATATGATGAATAACCAACGCAACTTCATCTGCATCAAGTTCGCGGATATTCGCTTTCCAGAAGAAGTCTTTGGCACCTTCGCGCAAGATCAATACATTAAGGAAACGCAGATTTATTCCTAAATCTTGCGAACGATACTCGAACGCAA
>CAYXJI010000088.1:0-10399 GCA_964465175.1 uncultured Burkholderiaceae bacterium
TAGGCTTGTAGCGTTTTTGTAGGGCGGGTTTCACTCGCACTACGATTTGTTTCTAGCTTAGTTTGTAAAATAAAAAAGCGCTTCAGCTCTGTCCTGAAGCGCTTTTTTATTTTGCGCAACATTAGGGCGTTTTTTCTGCGGCCTTTGCTTTGCTTTTGTCGTGGACGATTTTCATCGTCCCTTTTTCACAGCTACCTAAGACCCGTCCTTCTATTTTGGTATCTTTAGTGACGATTACCATGTTGTATTCTTTTACGCCCTTGCCTGCCACCTTTTTTTCTATCTTGGCTTTTAAATCGTCGCAAGACAAAACACCAGCAGATGCGGTACCAGCCATCAACATTAGGCTAGCCGTCAAAATTATTTTTTTCATGAAGCATGCTCCCGTTTTACATTCGAAATCTGGTAAGGCCACTGACATCACACTTGCCAGACCAGACACTGTGTTAAAACCTTAGCACCGAGAAACAGTTCCGAGAAGTAATTTTCCTAGAAATTCAGGTTTCTGTTGTAAATCTGCCTGATTCTCTCAATTCACCCATTCGCAAGCACAATAAGTGCTGCCACATTCAAGATACCACTTGCTCAAAACATCGACTTACACCAGCCCCAAATCACGGGTCTGCACGCCAGTGAACACCTGATCCATTTGACGCGGATTCAATCCATAGATCCCAGCAAACAAGCCGCCGAGTACGGCGCGGTATTCGTTTAGTACGGGGTAATCGCGATTCTGAAACAGGGTGGCGGCTTCCAGCGCTTGTTGTTCGCCCACTATCCGTCCACCTTTAATGCCGCCGCCCAGCACCCAATACACGCTGCCGTGGCCGTGATCGGTGCCTTGTTTGCCGTTTTCACGGAAGGTACGGCCAAACTCACTGATGACGACTACCGTGGTGTTTTTCCACATGCTGCCCATTGCTGTTTTATACGCAGCGAGACCACGTCCCAATTCTTCCAGCTTATTGGCCAATACGCCACTGGCACCGCCTTGATTGACATGCGTATCCCAGCCGCCAACATCAATAAAACCCAGTGCATATTTATCGCGCATCATCTTGGCGATGCGTTTGGCTTCTAGCTCAAAACCTTTGGATGAAATCGCGTCACGACTGCCGTCGTTGTTCATCATTTTTTGCATGGATTGTTCTTCGGCTTTCATGTTTTGCACGACTTCACCACGCACTTCAAAGCCATCACTTACTTGTTTTTCTAAATTCGTGTTGCCGTACATTTGAGCAATGATTTTGCTTTGTCTGTCATCCAGGCTATTTTTTCCGGCTTTTAATAGAGCCGCATTCGAGACTTTGGTATCGCCGCGCAGAATAATGGGTAATTGTTCCGTGAACGACATGGCACTACCAGCATTCAATTGCATCGCTAAACGATTCAAAAAACCGGATTGAAAGTTACGACTACCACCCAACGCCTGCCCCATTTCTATACTGTCTTGTGTCTCGAAATGACTGCGCGACAAGTCATCAATGCCGGCAAAAGGGATGAAACTGGCTTCACCTGTTTTAAACATGGGATAAATCGTATCGCGTAAGGCCGGGTGCAAACCCCAATCGGCGGTGAGTTCCAAGGCGGCATTCGGATTCGGACCAGGTTTAGCAATCGCGATGTTAGGGCGTGAATCATAATAAAACTGACTCGAAGTCGGGATCAGTAAATTCGTCGCATCATAAGCACCCCGCAAAAACACCATCAACAAACGATTTTGCGTCACTGGTGCCGCCACTAGTTGCGTACTAAAAGGTAAGCCAACTGAGGTCGCCGTTAAAGCGGCAAAAGATTTCAATAAGTCACGACGGTTCATGCTGTCTTCCTTCCATTTTGTTTCATTTTCACCCTCGATCTTCAGTCATCGTTGGGTGCTTAAACCCAATTATCGGCGCATCATTTCCGGTGTTGCGAGGAAAAAGGCATTCCATTCTTGCTGCGATACCGACTGGGTCAGAGCCTCTTGCGAACTTGGACTGAAGCGTTTGCTCAAAGTTTTCACATAGGCATTTTGCGCCAACGCGGGCCGCGCCAATTCTCGGGCTTGCACATTCAAAGCTTCGTTTTTCCCATCGTCACCGTCTGGCTTAAATAAATTCGGTGTGCCACGGGCAATCGCGCGGGCGATGTCAAAACGCGCTGTCATTTGTGCTGCGCTAGACCACGCCATTTCGTGTAAGGGATAACCATCTGGCGTTTGATGACCATTGGCTTGCTGGCCTAAAGTATTGATCCAATTAAGGATGGGACCGGTATTCACGATAGGGCTACCGTCATACGCCAAGCGTACAGAGGAGATCACATAGTGCATAGGATCTTTAAATTTTTTGCCTAAAGACGCTGTGAACTCGGGCGCATAAAATAGGGTTTGTAAGACCGATGGAATATCGCCATCGCTACGCAAAAAAGTCGCTGCCATGTTATCGACCAAGGCCTGCGAAGGTTCATCTGAAACAAAGTACATCGCTAATTTGCGGCTAATGAATTTCGCCGTAGCAGGCTGTCTGCTGAGTAAGTCGATGACTTGCTCAACTTCGGCAATACCTCGCCCTTTAATTGTTACACCTAAAATCGTTTTGTCACCAAAATCATGGCGGCGCGGATTAAATTCCATCATGCCGAGGCGCACAAAATTTGGCTGTTGCTCGGCTTTCGATGCGGTCTGCGCTGGGCGCAGATTAATCCCAACGCCAGTCAAAACTCGCGCTAATTCCTGTACGTCAGTTTGGGTGTAACCGCTACCGACACCCATGGTATGCAGTTCCATCAACTCACGTGCGTAGTTCTCATTGATCTTATTCACCGCGTTGTGCTCGTTATCTAAATAACGCAGCATCGCAGGGTGAAATACCGTAGCGCGCAGCAGTGTACGAAAATTACCTAGCGCCTGAGGGCGAATCGCACTTTCTTGAAAGTCACCCAACATCGCCCGCAAATTGTCTTTGCGATTCGAGATATTGAAATGGTTCATCCAAAACCAGTCCATTTGCTCCAACAACTGGTTGGAAGAATAAGTCGCCCGTAACACCGAGCGGGATGCCGCCTCACGTGCCACACGCGTCAATTCTTGTTGGTAGGCTTTGCGCAAAGTATCGTCAGTGCCCTTCATGTCAGCGGCCGCGCGGCGTTGCTGATCTAGCGCTTGCATCATGGTGGCAAAAGGTTTTTGTGAAATCGTCATGGCGTCAATTTGCTTTTGTATCGTCTCTGGCAGTCGCACATTTTTTGCCAATAATTGTTGGTACAAATACTTATCCATACCGAGGCTTTGCATGGCGCTCATGCTGCTGGCATTTTGCCCCCAGGTCAGACGATTTAAAAGGAGATGAGGATCGACCTGCGTTTGCTGAAACTGATTACCTAATTGCACGCTACGCCCGGGTACTCGGTCGGTTTGCCGCGTATCGCTGCTATTCGTTTGATCGATTCGATCTGGGCTGGCGCAACCGACAACAGCGCTCAACAAAACAAGGCTGACGATGGGGCGAATCGGCAAAAGAGGCGGAAACAAACGGGTATGCTTGGTCATGATGCGATCTCTATAAAAAAGCAGCCAATATCGAAGGGAGACCTTAGCTTAAGGCTTGCGCCGTATAATTGCACTCAAGATTTAGTAACTTAGGCGCCAGTCTGGTAAGGACTTGTAACAAGCAGATCGTGCTGTTCTCCTGCGCTCCTATTGCTGATTTTGACGTGCTTGGAAGTTAGGTGCCAATAAAGCGTAATAGTTCAAATCAACAAAATGATCATCGCGCCACGCCACTTGTTGACGTCGGCCTTCCCAGCGAAAATCTAATTTTTGTAGCAAGCGAACGCTGGCCAAATTGCCATGTTCAACTTCGGCTTCAATGCGATGTAATTGCCTATCATGGAATCCATAGGCAAGTATGCGTTGCAAACATTCTTGCATCACCCCTGTACCCCAGTATTCGGGCAACAACCAATAGCCGATATCGGCATTACGGTTGTAGTCATCTATCTCATAAATACCGCACGCGCCGATTAGATTTTGTTCACCTTCAGCGGCCAGACAAATCCCCCACCAGACACCACTGTTAGTAAGCGCTTGCGCACGATACCAGTCCAACTGCTCCTGAGTCGCCTCTTCACTAGCGTAAGAAATACCGTAGTAGGCAATGACATCAGGGTGCGATAAACCAGCAAACAAAGCGGGGCGGTCGGCCTGCTGTATCTGACGTAATAAACAGCGCTCTGTACTCAATTGGGGGAAACTGCTTATGGGACTTGGCATAAATAGTTGAAGTAAAAATAGGAAGCAATATAGGATGCAAAATCAGTATCACAGTCTTGTCATAAAACGGTCAATTACCAAGGGTAAGATGCAGACTCATTGAATGACATAGTAGCCTAGCTTGGATTCAAAGCTCACACATGTACTTAAATATGTACCCAAATAAGAATCGACTGATTATTTTTGATGCAGATGGCACCATCATTGACGCCTTTAGTGCGATTCAAGAGACTTTTGCACGCCATGATATGGCGATAGGCAATTTAGAAAACTTCCAAAAACGACACAAATTCTTTAAGTATCTGGGCGGCCTGAAAGAATTTCCACTCAATATTAAAAAACAATTAGGCAAAAAAAGTCGCCAACAAGTGATCGCCACCTTGACCGACATTTATCGCGAAGAAGCACAGTTTTACGAAGGATTCGCGCCCTTGATCAAGCAATTGATTGCAGACAAAAACATCAAAGTCGGCTTGGTCACACGCAATATCAGCAACGAACCACAGATCACCATGGCCAAACTGTTTGCTCGGCATGACATCGACATCGCCGACTTAGACTATTTTGCGCATGTACCTATCCGTGCCAGCAAGGCGGATTTTTTCAAGGAAGCCAGTGCCCAATTCGCCATTAATCCCGCGCTGTCCTTCGCTTGCGGTGATGAGCATAAAGACTATGCCTCGGCGCTGGCCGCAGGCATGCACCCCTTTATCGCGTCTTACGGCTTTGAAGATTATCAAAGACTGAGTAAAAAATTTGAAATTCCCCTGCCTTTAATTTCACAGACACCACTAGACTTGTGCGCACGGGTTCGACATGCGTTGGATGTGCCGCAGATATAATTGCAATCTTAGACGCAAAATTCTCTTAGTCCTGCACAGAAATCTAGGATAATTGCGTTTATCGGTCGTCCTAATTGCAAATGAATTTATGTCACTATCTTCTTTCTTCAAACCACTACTACGATGGCTAAGCAAGCACGATCAGGGGACTAATTTCATTTATCCCTCGGCTGGACGCCGTGTTTTATGCGTGGTGTTATACTCGTTAGCGCTGTTTGTGGCGATCGCTATCAGCTCTAGCATCGTGGTGAGTATTGAATGTTTGTATTCGCGTCAATGCACTACCCTAGACCGTATGCTTGACACATTATTGAGCGGCATATGGTTCATCGGTACAGCTTTTTTTGCCCTCAAGGCGTGGCGTGGCGAACTGAGTGGATGTCGAAAAAAAGCGCTCTAACGGAACGCCATCGGGCGCGATAATCGCCCTCAACGCCTAAAAAATCACAATGAGAAATTAAAATGAGTATTGCAAATTGGTGTGTACTAACGGCCTGCTTTCTGCCACTCGTAACAGTAAGTTTTGCCAAAGCTAGTCTTGGACGCGTGTCAGGCAAGAATGGCGGCTACGACAATCACCACCCGCGCAATTGGGAAGCCAAGCTGACAGGCTGGCCACAGCGCGCCATTGCTGCACAAAAAAATGGCTTTGAGGCCTTACCCTTATTTATCGCTGGCGTTGTTCTGGCACAGCAGGCGCAGGTAGAACAAGGCCGGATTGATGGACTAGCCATCGCCTTCATCATCTTACGTTGCTTATACGTGGCTGCTTATTTGATGGACAAAGCGACTTTGCGCTCTTTGATCTGGTTTGGCGGCGTCGGTGTCAGTGTCGCCCTCTTCACGCTTATCTAAACTTATCTAAAATTATCTAAGCCTATCTCCAACATGACTAAAGAAAAACAACAGCAACTAGCCTTCGGTTTCTTGATGTCGATGCAAATGGCATTTTGACAGCAGTCAATACGGGCATCGCGAATGGCTATCTGGCACGTTGGATGCACGCCTTTTTGATCGCCTGGGCGTGCGCCTTTCCCTTGGTGCTCTTATTCGCACCATTGACCCGCAAGCTAGTCAGTAAATTGGTAAAGTAGATCACGATGAGTGAGCAAGAACAACTCGAAGTCTTGCTCGCTCAACTGATCAGCATGCTGCCCAGTCCGACCTATATCGTTATTTCGATACTCTTTGGCATCCTAGGTACGGTGTGTGTTTACAAGGCGAATAAGCGCAAGCAACGCAAACTCCTGTGGGCTGGATTTGCATTGATGTTCTACCCCTATCTGATAGGCAATGACACGCGCCTGCTCATTGTTTTTGGATTGTTATTATGTGGGCTGGCGTATTTTTGGCGGAAAGCTTAAATTTTCTTGAGCACGACAATGAGGCTAGAAACTGACTGCGCTTGCTCACGTCGTCCATGATGCACCTTGAGTTCCAGTAATTCAAATCCCACTTGTTTAGCCAGGCTGCGTACATAGTTTTCTGAATGCGCATATCTCTGTGAACGCTGCAAATGCCACTCTGTTTCTGTGGACGCTTCGACGGAAAATGCAAAAATACCCGCAGCCTCCAATGTGGCATGCACGGCCTCAAACACGGCGTGCAAATCACCAAAATAGACCAGCACATCGGCGGCAAGCATCAAGTCATAAGATGATACCGACTGCGTCAAAAATGCTACGATCTCCCGACAATGCAAGCTGTTATACAAGCCACGTTGTCGCGCCTTCTCCAGCATCTTGACCGACAAATCAACACCGTCTACTGCGCCTGAGATCGACTTTAAAAAAGTCGCACATAAACCCGTACCGCAACCCAAATCCAAAGTACGATCAAACTGCAACTCCGCGTGAGATGCTAAGTTTTGTAATGCTCGGTGCAGCAATTGAGGCACCTGATAATCTAACTGTTGCTGCAAATGCTGATCAAAACGTTCAGCATATTGGTCGAATAAATCGGCTACATAAGTCGATGGTGCCATCGAGGGCGATGCACCCACACCCAAGCTCGCCAAATAATATTGTATTTGTTGCGCATCGCTACCTTGTTCAAGCGCGGTCTGATACGCCTGCACTGCTTCCGCGAACCGCTGCAAATGACGCAGTGCATGAGCTCGTTGCAGATAGGCTGAAGGCGATTTCGGCTGAAGCTCAATGACCTGCTGCAAATCATCCAACGCCTCAGCATAACGTTCCAGTTTAATCAATACGATCGCACGATTGTAGTAAGCAGGGCTATGTCCGGGCGTGATGCTTAGCGCTTTCTGATAGTTAGCAAACGCTTGTTCAAAGTGCTGCAATTGCTGATGACTAAAACCTAAAGCAAACCAGGCTGGTCCATAATTAGGACGCAATCGAATCGCATCTTCAAAATCCAAAATAGCCTGTGCATGTTCATCCACTTCTTGCAAGCAGATGCCACGATTCACATAAGCTTCTGGATAATTAGTCTGTAAGCGCATAGCTTGTTCAAAGCTGTCTAAAGCCTCTTGATAACGCTGCAAGCTACGTAAAGTATTGCCGCGATTATTCCACGCCATCGCATAATCAGGCTGTAGTTGCAGCGCGATCTCATAGCAAGCCAAGGCATGCAGCGCTTCGCCCTTCTCTTGCAAAGTGGCACCCAGATTGCAATGCAACTTAGCTTGTAGCGGGTCGACTTGCATCGCTTTGCCAAAGAAATTCAAAGCCGATTCCAAATCACCGCGCTGCTTGGCGATCAAACCGATTAAATGCAAGGCATCAAAATTGCGCGGGTCGATTTGCAGCACGCGCATGTAGGTTTCTTCAGCTTGCTGCAGACGAGCCTGCTGATGATGGACTATTGCTTGTTGAAGTAAAGTTTGAATAGTGTCTGACATAAGTGAAAGCGCAAAAAAAGGATGCGCCATTTAAACACATGCTTGTAGCTAAACCAAGCACGGTCAAACTACAATAGAATTTGTCCTTAATCTTCTAGCAAAGTGAATTCCAGTACACTATGAAAACCCGTATCCTCTTCGTCTGCATGGGCAATATCTGCCGTTCCCCCACCGCCGAAGGCGTGTTCCGCGCTCAAGCTGAACTCGCGGGTATGTCTGCTAGTCTCGACATTGATTCGGCTGGCACGCATGCCTACCACGTGGGAGAGCCGCCCGATGCCCGCTCGCAAGTCTATGCACGCCAACGTGGTTATGATTTATCACCCCAACGCGCGCGGCAAGTAATGGCGCAAGATTTTATTGATTTTGATTTTATTGTCGCGATGGACAAAGACAATCTGCGCATACTCAAAGATCGCTGTCCGACGCAGCATCAACATAAACTTTCATTGATGATGTCCCACGCTACTCACAGTCCATCCGACGTGGTGCCGGATCCTTACTATGGCGGTGTCAGCGGTTTTGATACTGTTTTGGATTATATCGAGGATGCCTCACAGGGATTATTGAAGGTCGTGCAGAAATCTTAGTGACTATTCAACCCCATGGTAAGTGCCGTTTGACGCGCACAAAATCGGTTAAACCGTCATTCCGGACTTGATCCGGAATCCAGGATTTACAGACTTACAGCTTGATTCTAGATGCCGGATCAAGTCCGGCATGACGGTAAATAGGCAGTTTTCGCGATTGAATATTGAAGTTTCAATGAGATTTGAGTGATCAGAAAAAATGTAGACAATCCTGAGATGTTAAATAGAACAGCGAGCACCAAAACTACTTAGCAGGCGTCGCCGGAATATCTAAAACACTCACCGCCATAGCAAGAAAATCAATTGATATTGCGGGCGGTAGTTTTAATCCATTTACGCTGGCGGTAGGTTCGTAAAATACGTCGGTAGCCCGTAATTTGGCATCTGCCAGTTGCGCGTTTTTATCGATAGAAAAACGCAAATGCACGCCGTTTTCTGGCATGGCGCTGATACTAAAATTCCATTTTTCAGTGGCTTTTTCTATCATCTTCTTATCTTGCAAACTGGCCTTCAAAACAGTCACACCTTCAAACACCATGCGGGTAGAAATCGCGCGCTCAGAGCTATCGATATGAAGCACAATCTCACGTTGTTCACCGATTATCTGATCTGACACTATTCTCATCTGCGGTGCAGCCAATCCAGTCGCTGGCGCTACATCAGTCCAATACTTCCACTCCGATCTCGGCGAACTGCGACCGAATACTTCGGGTACTAATTTTTGTTCGGCTTTCGCACTAAATTGACTTAACAGCTCGCGATTTAAATGCTTCTGTGGTGTCAGCCAATAGTATTGCGATGTCTGCGGTACCGCGGCATAAATCAACTGCGGTGCGACGGGATAGCTTTGATGGAAAGCGGCGGTCGCGTACGCGGCATACGCCATCAATCCGGCACTCGTTAACAAAAATACTGGCATACGCAGATGCTGAAATAGCCACATCAACAAAGGTAGCGCGATACCCAACAAGAGTGCAAACAAGATGACCGGCACACCCAGAGAATGAAAGCCGAGTGCGATATTAAATAACAAGACGAGCGGGGCAAACAAAATCAGAGCAAAAGCAAAGCCCGCCAACAAAGTCCAAGCATAGGCAGCACTCTCGTAAGCAATTGCTTTGACATCCAAAATCAGCCAAGACAAGGCCACAAAGAAGAGAGGCCATGCAAATAAGAAGCTGGCACCAGGGTAACGTAAGCTGGTGAACACTAACAATATCAACCATACCAAAGCCGCACCAAAACGCATTTCAGTAAGGCTCAACCAACGCGCGCAGAATTGATACAGACCGACAAAGACCAGCGCACTCAATAACAAAATTCCTGACAAATAAAAATGACTGGTATCGGGATCTATCAAAGTCAAATACGCAGGATACAGTTGTAGTAAGAGATTCCACGCTCGCTGCGACAGAAAACCGAGGGCGACGATGACGACTAAAAACAGCAAGACCGCAACGACAATGCGTAGCATACGCACGGGCTCACGCTTGGCCGCGACCCAAAAACTTAACATCACCAAAGCACTGATTAAAGCCGCAAGTGGCAGAGCATAAGTGGCCGGATAATGAATCAATCCGACCAAAGGAAAATTGAAATAGACGCTATCGTCTGCTTTGAGTTGATTCAAATCTTGATCGCCAAAATGACGAACTAATTGCAAGATCATTTCGCCTTGCTGTTGTTGCGATGCCGGATTGATCAAATCAGAGCGGTCATAACGTGTGTGGTAGCTGGACAAATTTTGTATCAAAGCGAAGTTCAGACCAGGAATGCCTTTTTTTCTAAATACCGTAAAGTCGGTATCGTTCGGCAACGCCTTATACACTTCATACATCATAGAATTACT
>CAYXJI010000088.1:10409-11578 GCA_964465175.1 uncultured Burkholderiaceae bacterium
GGTTGACCTACCGCCTGGGCTAAGCCTGCGATCAATTTGCCATTACCAACGCTAGGCTCGAACATCAAGACGGGGCCATCATTGCCACGATTATCAAAATTGAGCAACATGCCAACGTCTTTCATCCAAGGATGATCGGCCGCAAATCCGCTGGCACCTAGCAAGCCCACTTCTTCGGCATCACTAAAGACCGCGATCACATCATTTTGCAAAGCGGGCTGCTGTTTCAACACACGCAAAGCCTGCAAAATATTGATCACCGAAACACCATCATCGCCCGCGCCATAGCTATACGGCGTCGCATCATAATGCGCCATGAGTAATAAGGCTTTTTTATCTTGTTCTGTAGCCGATGCGGATTTACCAGTCAGTCGCACTACAATATTCTGTACCTGACCACTAGCCGTGCCTTTTTCAAATACCGCAAAAGTAGTCTGTATCTGTGGCTCTAATCCGATAGCCTTCAATTCCGCCATCAAATAGTCACGCACACGCGCATGCCCTGGGCTGCCTGCCGGATGACGCTCTTGCGTGATTTTTTTTAACTGAGCCTGAGCGGCATCTAGAGAATAGGAGACTGCATCTTTTGCGTCAGTACCCGATGGTAAGCGCGGCTGCACACTCCACAGCGCAAACGTAATCAGCAACAAGATGCTCAATAGCAGTGACAATGCCGTGCGTGATAGTTGGCTACCCGCTTTAAAAAGAAAATGCATGCTGACTCCCGATAAAGTGTTTGCATGCATTCTGAACCAAAACAAGAAGCTTGAGAAACTATGCGCTAAGAAGTAAGGCTGAGCGCTTCAAGAAAACCACAGTTGCTGTTGTTGCGCCAACTGCTGAACCTGTTGCGGTGCTTGCTGCTGAATTCCAACCGCATCATGCGGCGCTTTCACCAACATTGCGCGCTGAATCAAGCTCATATCCGTCGCACTAATTTCAAACAAACCAAAGCGAAATTGATAACCCCAGTTTTTATTATCACGAGAAAATTCCAACTGCGGCAACAAAGGCAAGATGCTGGCGCACTGAGCTTGATCCCAGCTCACATCACAGCGGAAAGGATGAAAACCGGGAGACATTTCGACTTGATAAGGCGCACGTTCCGAGACGGTACCGCAGGCGGTAAAGCTTTGTAGTTTATCTTTACCGCCAAAACTATGGGTCGG
>CAYXJI010000089.1:0-11576 GCA_964465175.1 uncultured Burkholderiaceae bacterium
CATGCTGCTGCCGTAGAAGGCAAGCAGGTGTACTGGGTTTGTCCTCTGATCGAAGAATCCGAGGCATTGCAATTACAAACCGCCACCGACACCCATGCAGCACTGAGCGCCGCCCTGCCCGATTGTCGCGTTGGCCTGGTACATGGCAAGCTCAAACCTGCCGAAAAACAAAGCGTGATGGATGCCTTTATCCGCAATGACATCCAAGTCTTAGTCGCCACCACGGTGATCGAAGTCGGTGTCGATGTTCCAAATGCGAGTCTCATGGTGATCGAACACGCCGAGCGTTTTGGACTATCGCAATTACATCAATTGCGTGGCCGCGTAGGACGTGGCGCCGCTGCCAGTGTGTGCCTACTGCTCTACCAAGGGCCGCTCGGACACACAGCGAAACAACGCTTATTGACCATGCGCGAAAGTACGGATGGCTTTGAGATCGCCCGCAAGGATCTAGAGCTACGCGGGCCAGGCGAGTTTTTAGGCGCACGTCAATCGGGCGAGGCGCTATTGCGTTTTGCCAATCTAGAAAAAGATCAACATCTGGTCGAGCAAGCCCGCAATCTGGCAGTGGAATTGCTGGCACAAGATATGCCGACGGTGGAAGCGCATTTACAGCGTTGGATGGGGCAGCGTGAAGAGTTTTTGCGGGTGTAATTGCGGGTGTAATTCGGAATGTAATTGCGGTTGCAACTGCGGTTGCAACTGCGCTTGCCGCCTGTATTACAACATCATACTATTTTTAATTGCCGTAATTTTAGCCGCTATTGCTTGCTGTGTGATTGGAGCACAACATTGTTTAGCAACTTGCTGGCGAATACTTCACAGCGACTATACAGACTAGAATCAGGTGTTCTATGATGGGTCATCTTGAGACCGTAGTTTTATGTGAGAGTGATGCACTATCGTGGGAAGCATTCGGCAATATATTGCATTCACAATGACCGCTGCAGTGCTGTCTTTGCTATTTACATTATCGACACTGCCGTTTAGCTCGAACGCTGCAGCACAGTCGGTGCTTCCCAACCCTGATCTGTTTTCCCCCTTCGAGAAAGAAATAGACAATATTGCGCAATCGCTCGGCGGCAATAACGATGCGATTCTTATGCGGCTAAAGCAAATGGAATTAGGGATAAAAAATGCAGATGATATCGCGGCGCTTAATGCCTTCAAATGCGAGTTATTCCGAATCCAAAAAGCGCAAGACCGTCTAGCTGAAGTCATTCACGTCCTCGACGAAAATATTCTAGCAAAAAATGATAACTATGCTTTGTGTGCCGCAAGAGAACTCTGTCAAATGTACCGTGAAACAAAGCAAGAAGATCAAATTTCACACGTCGCTATGGCTTATTACTACGCACGCTTTTCTAGCTCCGCGTCCTTGCGCTTCATCGTTAGCACGATGTATATCGATTTCACTGCGGCGCAAGGACGTGCTCAAGATTCGTTAGCGGCAGCACAAGCAGCACTCGCCATCGCACAAGCCAACAAAGACATATTTAGACAATCTATTGCTTTGTACTCACTTGCGACTATTGAGCTCGACTACGGTGACAAACAAGCCGCGCTGGACTACATCGACCAAGCCATCGTTTTCGCAAAAGAATTCCCACAACGGTATTCAGAATTATTCTATCAATACACGCGTGTCGCCATTCTCATCGAGATGAAACGCCTGCTTGAAGCGCACGTCGCGCATGACAAAGTGAACGAATTTGCTCGAGAATTACGAAAGAATTTACCGAAAACGCTATGGAGCCCCGATGTTCAGATGTTTGAGCTTGCCAATAGCATGGAATTGGCCTACCTGGAAGGAAACTACCAAGCCAGCAAAAATTATGCGGAGGCGCTAGAGCGAATCGCCACCGAGCATCAGTCCCAGATACTGATCGCATCAGCGCAATTGACTTATGCGTTAGCCTCCATCAAATTAGGCGACTACAGCGCACTGGAAAGCCACTTTAACCACGCCTTGCAAATTCTCATTGCCAAGAAGCGATCCTCCGAAGTGCGCGATGGATACGAAAAATTGGCAGAGGCAATGGCAAGCATGGGCAAGTATAAAGAAGCCTTCGCCGCGACCCAAGAAAAAGATCAATTGATTTCACAGATGGCCAAAGAAAACCGAGGTGATCGCTCGCTAGAGCTAAGAGAAACACTCAAAGCAAGTCAACGTGAAAAAGAAAATCTAGAACTCAAAGCGCTGAATCACAAACAGCTAATCGAAGTCGAGAGCGCCACCCTGAGACTGGAACGCTGGTGGCTATTTGCTGCTTTACTGGCGCTAGGTTTGGCGTGGGTCGGCCACGCGAATCGGATGGCAAGGCGGCGCAACGCCACACTGCACGATTTGAATCAAAAGCTAGACCAACAACGTTTGCAAGATGTCCTCACCGGTCTAGGCAATCGTCGTTATTTAATGCAACACCATACGGCAATACAAAAGCGTACCGCAGAACAAGCAAAGTCTGGGCGCTGCTCTGCGATCTTACTCATCGATGCAGATCACTTTAAACGGATCAACGATGAACACGGACACGCCGCTGGAGATCTGGCACTCATAGAGATCGCGAACGTACTGAAACACTGCATCAAAGAAAATGACTTGTGTGTACGCTGGGGCGGTGAAGAATTTCTCATTTATACCGAAATCAACCACGCCGCATCGGCCGCACAATTTGCGCAAAAAATCATACAGACCATGCAACAACATCAATTTGCCTATGAACAAAAGCGAATACAACTCAGTGTCTCCATCGGCTATGTTCTTTTGCCATTGCAAGGCCATCCTGAGCACGGTCATGCCAGCACTACAATTAAGCCAGAATTTAGGCTAGACGATAGCTTTAAATTGGTCGATGCTGCACTCTATTTAGCCAAAAGACGTGGGCGCCATCGCGCTATCGGCATCGGCCAAATTCATGCCAATTGTCGCAATCTTACTTTGCTCGCGAGCGAACTTGAAGAAGCATGGAACCTAGGCGAAGTCGAAATCAGTGAAATTATCGAAACCCAAGGCAACTAGACAAGAAAAAAAGTTTTTTCACAAATTTTCATCGCCAATTAAGATGAAATTCACTTATGCTATTGTCCACAATCACAATTGGCACAAATAAGTGCTATTCCAATTCATTTAAATTTCTCACAAGGATTCACCATGAGCTTAGATTTTTCAGGTCGCGTTGCTATTGTCACCGGTGCTGGTGGTGGTCTTGGACGTGAACATGCCTTAGCCCTCGCCAAGCGTGGCGCTAAAGTGGTGGTGAATGATTTGGGCGGTGCACGCGATGGTTCCGGTGGCTCAGCCTCGGCAGCGCAAGCGGTGGTAGATGAAATTGTCGCCGCTGGTGGCGAAGCGATGGCAAACTGCGCGTCTGTCACCGATTTCGACGCAGTGCAAGCGATGGTACAAGCCACCATAGACAAGTGGGGGCGCATCGATATCTTGATCAATAACGCCGGCATCTTGCGCGATAAATCGTTTGGCAAAATGGAGCTCGACGATTTCAAATTGGTCATCGATGTGCATTTGATGGGTAGTGTTCATTGCTGCAAGGCGGTGTGGCCTATCATGACGGCACAAAATTATGGTCGCATCATGATGACAACCTCCTCATCCGGCTTGTATGGCAATTTTGGACAATCCAATTATGGTGCCGCCAAAATGGCGCTAGTCGGCTTAATGCAAACACTATCGATTGAAGGCGCCAAACACGATATTCGCGTCAATGCCTTGGCACCCACCGCAGCCACTCGCATGACCAATGGTCTCTACCCAGAAGCCATGCTCAATGCTATACAAGCGAGCGACGTGGTGCCCGCCATGTTAGTGTTGGCAGCCCAAGACGCCCCCAATCGCACCATTCTGTGCGCAGGTGGCGGCAGCTTTGAAGCCGCGCATATTAGCTTGACTAAAGGTGTCTTTTTAGGGCGTGGTGATGATGTCGATGAACAATTGTTGGCGCAGTTAGGCGATGTTAAAAATAGCGAGGCGCAGAGCATTCCAGAAAACGGCATAGCGCAAGGGCATCATGAAATCATGGCTGCGATGCAAGCCCATCGCGACTAAACACATTTAATTCCATCTCACATTCCTCGCACACCGATATGCACCCGAGCTCATACTAAGCAATTTAGCATGGGCTCATTTATTGCAAGCAAATCGCCTGCACCTATTTGCTTAAACCCAGAATTTCATTAGGATTTGAGACGATGGTGGATGCACTTTTCGAGGCATTTTTTACGTGAATGAGGCGAAAATAGCTAGCTATTTTCAACGAAGAACGAAAAAAATGACCGAAAATGCGCCTAATGGAAATCTGGGTTAAATTGAATCGAATTCGCTTAGCCTCGATAAAGGCGAAGCATAGAGCTTGTCATACAAATAATTACCCGTTAAAAAATTCAAATTATTAGTCCTTTTTTGCGTGTAAATGCTGACGCTTGCAGCGGTCTGTGCCACACTGACAGCATGACGCTCACAGAATTAAAATACATTGTTGCTGTTGCCCGCGAAAAGCATTTTGGACACGCGGCTGAGGCTTGTTTTGTCGCCCAACCCACTTTATCCGTCGCCATCAAAAAACTAGAAGATGAACTCGGCGTCACCCTGTTTGAGCGTGGCGGTACCGAAGTCTCCACTACCCCGCTTGGCGCCCAAATCGTTGCCCAAGCAGAACGTGTATTAGAACAAACAGCGGTCATCAAAGAAATTGCTAAACAAAATAAAGACCCACTGATCGGTCCGTTTCGTCTCGGTATCATTTACACGATAGGACCTTATTTGCTGCCGCACTTGGTGAAAACTATGATCAAAGATGTGCCGCAGATGCCGCTCATCTTACAAGAAAATTTCACCGTTAAGCTCATGGAGTTGTTGCGACAAGGTGAGTTAGATGCTGCCATCATGGCGCTGCCATTGCCAGATCAAGGTTTGATGACGCAGGCCTTATATGACGAACCTTTTGTAGTTGCAATGCCAAAAGAACATCCCTGGGCCAATCGGGCGTCGGTCTCTGCCGAAGAGTTAAAATCTGAAACCATGCTCTTGCTAGGTAATGGTCACTGTTTCCGTGATCAGGTATTGGAAGTGTGCCCTGAGATGGCGCGCTTTTCGACTGGCAGTGATGGCATTGCACGCACGTTTGAAGGCTCATCATTGGAGACGATACGCCATATGGTCGCCTCAGGAATTGGTATTACCGTGCTACCTATGGCATCCATCCAAGATCGATGCAACCAAGACAGTTTGTTGCGTTATGTCCCATTTAGTAATCGTGCGCCAGATCGTCGCGTGGTCATCGCTTGGCGTAAAAGTTTTACCCGCCACGCAGCGATTGATGCAATACGAAAAGCGGTTGCGCAGTGCGAATTGAATGGTGTCACCATGCTGGATGAAGCGGCATCCACACAATAATAGAGCGCGTATGATTTGCTGATCACCTTAGTCTATCCTATCGCATCTTGCGGCTTCACTTATAATGCGATTTTGATTTTGCTGATTGCCCTCAAATTTTTATGGAACACGCATCGACGCATTTATTGACCACGCTAGGCGCACGCCTGACGTTGTATTTCAAATTAATCCGACTAGATAAACCTATCGGCATTTTATTGCTACTGTGGCCAACCTTGGCAGCCCTGTGGATTGCCAGTGACGGCCGTCCAAGTTGGCAGCACCTCCTTATTTTTACACTAGGTACAATTTTGATGCGTTCGGCGGGATGCGCCATGAATGATTTTGCGGATCGTGATATTGACAAGCATGTCAAGCGCACCGCAGAGCGGCCACTGACCAGTGGCAAGATTAAGTCATGGGAAGCATTGATGGTAGCCGGCGTGCTGGCGGCAATATCGTTCGCGCTTATCTTGCCGCTCAACACTTTAACCAAACAATTATCTCTCTTTGCCTTACTGGTAGCGGCGACCTACCCCTATTTCAAACGCTTTTTTGCTATCCCTCAAGCGTATCTGGGCATTGCGTTTGGTTTTGGCATTCCTATGGCGTTTGCTGCAGTGAATCAAGACATTCCTAGCGAGGCGTGGTTGATGCTGTTGGCCAATGTATTTTGGGCGATTGCTTACGATACGGAATATGCGATGGTTGATCGTGATGATGATCTCAAGATAGGCATCAAGACATCGGCCATTACCTTCGGCTCTTGGGATGTTGCGGCCGTCATGTCGTGCTATGTCCTGTCCTTGCTATTAAATGTGCTGTGCGGCTGGCGCTTTGGCTTAGGCTGGTGGGCGCTAGTTGGCGTGGTGGTCGCCGCCGCCATCGCTATTTACCATTACATTCTGATCAAAGAACGCGACCGCATGCGATGTTTTGCGGCATTTCGTCATAATAACTGGCTAGGCGCAGTTTTGTTCTTGGGTGTCTTTCTCAACTACCTCTGAGTTTGATTAAAATAGCTAGGATATTTCTCCAATGGTTTGCGCTAAAACAAGCACGCATAGGGAATCAAGGCTACACTGAACTTGCTGCAATCTCTCTGCGATATCTCTCTGGTCGAATAAACCTTCAGTAAAGGAAATATGATGAACACAGTTGAACAACACAAAGAAAATCTCATGCGCGAACTCAATCAGGTACTGAATGATGCGGAAGAATTGCTCAAAAATTCGGAACAACAAGCGGGTGAAGGATTCCATAGCGCAAAAAGCAAACTGGAAGCAACGCTAAGAAGTGCCAAACACGAAATTCACAGAATCGAAGACAAGGTCGTTAAAACCGTCAAAGAATCAGCTAAAGCGACGGATGCTTATGTACACGAAAATCCATGGAAAACAGCCGGCATCGCAGCGGGTGTTGGACTATTGATTGGCGTGCTCATCGCACGCAGTAAATAGGTCAAAAGCAGGCATGTCGATCACGGATTCATTAGCACGCTTTTCAGCCTCGCTTGTCGCTACTTTGCAAACGCGGCTGGAACTCGCCAGCCTAGAAACCGAAGAGAGTGTCGCGCGCTATACGCGCTATCTGCTATTGTCTTTGGCCGTTTTCTTTTTTGCTGGCCTAGGCATCTTGCTCGCGGTCTTGTTGGTATTGGCACTGTTTTGGGATAGTCATCGCACTGAAGCCATCGTAGGCATGATGACAGTTTTTTTTGCACTTGCTGGTGGGCTTTTTTGGTATTTAAAAACCAGCATCGCGCGACAACCCAAGTTTTTGGCGCACACGATCGCGGAGTTACAGAGCGATTTGGATGCCTTGGGTGGTTTCAGTTCTTTGCATGGTCGCGATGCTAGGCAGGAAAAGGAATGAAATCCACAACCCTCTCACCACGCCAACAGCAAATTCAGTTGCTACGCTTGCGTTGCCAACTAGAACGCAAGCAGATGCAGCTACAAGCCATAGAAATACGCACAGACTATTCTTTGCTGGATGAGTTGGGCGGCAAGGCGCTTCAATTCAAATATTTTCCTTTGCTGATCGCCGCTGGCGGTGCTAGCTTCCTCCTATTTAAGCCCTTGCGTAGCGCTAAATTTTTGCAAACTGGATTAAAAATTTGGGGCTTGTGGCAACGCTTTTCACCGCTGATTAAAAAACTACGCGCCAGCTACGAACAAGCGACGAAGCCGCTTCAACCCAGATAGTTGAGGAATAAAGACTTCAATTTTAGTTAAAATCCTTTTACGCCTAGACACAGAGACACAGAGGCACAGAGGTCTGCAGAGAAATTCAATATTCTTGCTGGCGGTTTTCCAAATGTCGCTGGCGCTCTTCCGCTTCCAAACGTGCCAATTCGATTTCTTCCACAATGGCACGAACATTGACCGGTCGTTTGTCCTGAGCGACCTTACCCGTCAACACACTCTCCGGCGCGAGTAATCCGGCAGCAAATAATTTCCAAATTTCTCTACCGTACTGCGTTGCGGCCAGCTCGGGGGCGAATTGAGAAAAATAGATCCTCAAATTATTCACATCACGCTCCAACATACTGGCAGCGCCCAAATTACCGGTCGCATTGATCGCCTGCGGCAAATCGATAATCACGGGCCCTTGTTCGTTGAGTAAAATATTAAATTCAGACAAATCACCATGCACGATGCCCGCGCATAGCATCAGGACCACCTGATGAATAAGGTCTTCGTGGTAGACCAAGGCTTGCGCATGACTTAAAGCCACATCATTCAAACGCGGTGCGACTGCTCCGTCTTCGGTGGTGACCAAATCCATCAACAGTACGCCCTCAAAACAGATATGCGGCGTCGGCACTCTCACCCCAGCGGCCGCGCATTTGTAGAGAGCATCGACCTCCGCGCTATGCCAGACCTCTTCCTGCATCTTGCGACCATACTTACTGCCTTTTTGCATGGCTCGCGCTTGGCGACTATTTTGAACGGTGCGACCTTCTTGATAGGCAGCGGCTTGTTTAAAACTGCGTTGACTCGCGTCCTTGTACACCTTAGCACAACGAATCTGGTCGCCACAACGCACAACGTAGACGATGGCTTCCTTGCCGCTCATGAGCTGAGACAGGACTTCGTCTATCATGCCTTCTTCTTGCAAAGGCTGTAATCGTTTTGGTGTTTTCAAATGTTCTTTCTCTTCTCGATTTTTATTCTCGATGCTGATTCTCTGAAGCTAGTGTCGCTGCACCAATTCAGGTTTGCCCAAATTCATCGCCCAAGGCCTTTCCGCGTTGCGCGGCTGCCTGTGTCGCTAGCCCAATAATTTTCTTCAAATCATGCTGTTCCATGCTGCTCAACGCGGCATAAGTTGTACCGCCTTTGGACGTCACTTTTTCTCGCAATACCTTCACAGGATCGCTGGACTGTTGTGCCAATTGCACGGCGCCGCTAAAAGTCGCCATCGCTAACTGTTGCGCCTGAATCGCATCAAAACCGAGCGCCACTGCCGCTTCCTGCAAAGCTTCGATAAAATAAAAAACATAGGCTGGGCCACTACCAGAAATCGCGGTAACGGCATCGATCATACTTTCTTGTTCCACCCATAAAGTATCACCCACTGCCTGCATGATCTCTTGCACATTAGCACGCTGTTGCCCATCCACTGCAGTTAAGGCAAACAAGCCACTCATGCCCTTGCCTATCATCGCTGGGGTGTTGGGCATGGCTCTGACAATTTTTTGGTAGCCGCCTAACCACCGCGACATCGCATCAGTGGGTATCCCAGCAGCAACCGACAACAATAATTGTGATGCCAAAAATGGCGCAAAGCTAGTGATGACTTGCTGCATTTGTTGCGGTTTTACAGCAAAAATTACGACATCTAGATCGCGCAATGTATCGTCCATCGCGCTCGCTGTACTCACACCGTATTCTTGACTCAGACGCGTCACACTGTCCACATTCAAATCGACTACGTGAATGTGATGCGCATCGGTTAATTGATTCGCTAAACCTGCAATCAAGGCGGTCGCCATATTACCGCCGCCGATAAATCCTATACGCAATTTAGACTGCATAATCTCGCTTTCCAAAAATGGCACTGCCGATACGCAGCATGGTACTTCCTTCCGCAATCGCGGCCTCCATATCGCCACTCATGCCCATAGACAAAGTGTCGATCGCTATATGATTTTGAATTAATGTTTGTCCTAATTGCGCCAGTGCTTGAAACGCGGCGCGCTGCACTTGTTTGTCCTCACTCGCTTCGGGCACAGCCATCAAGCCACGTAGTTTTAATCGCGGTAATGCTTGCACCTGCTGCGCGAATGCCAATAACTGATCTGGAGGCACGCCACTCTTACTTGCTTCGCCACTGATATTCACTTGCAAGCAAATTTGCAAATCACCCAATACTTCTGGCCGCTGCTCAGATAAACGTTGCGCAATCTTCTCCCTATCGACCGAGTGCACCCATGAAAAGTGTTCCGCAATCGGACGCGTCTTATTACTTTGGATAGGGCCGATAAAATGCCATTCCGGAACGGCGGCGCATGAGGATGCAAGGCGTCGCTGTTCCACTTCTTGCATCTTATCGAGCGCCTCTTGCAAATAGTTTTCGCCAAAGCTTTTTTGACCTACTTGCAAAGCTTGCAGCACTTCATTCGCAGAGAAGGTTTTGGATACTGCCAATAAAGCAATTTCAGTTGGATTCCTGCCATAGCGATAGGCAGCATCTGCAATTGCATCATGTACGACTTGCAAGTTATTAGGAATTGAGGACATAATCAGGGAACCTTAGCAGCTGGACAGTCTACGCTGCCGCATAAATTTCATTACTATGTATCGGATTATAAATGGATATCTCAGAACTTCTCGCATTCTCGGTCAAGAATAACGCATCCGATCTTCATTTGTCGTCAGGATTGCCGCCGATGATTCGCGTGCATGGCGATGTGCGCCGCATTAATTTGCCGCCATTAGAACACAAAGACGTGCATTCGCTGATCTATGACATTATGAACGATGGTCAGCGCAAACATTATGAAGAAAATTTAGAGTGCGATTTTTCTTTTGCGATTCCGGGTTTGGCACGTTTCCGCGTCAATGCCTTTAATCAAGAACGCGGCGCCGCCGCCGTTATGCGTACCATTCCATCCAAGATCCTGAGCTTAGAGCAATTGAATGCGCCCAAGTGTTTCGCTGATTTTTCACTCAAAGCGCGCGGTCTGGTACTGGTAACAGGACCAACCGGCTCTGGTAAATCCACCACATTGGCGGGCATGGTGAATCACGTTAATGAGACCGAATACGGTCACATCTTGACAGTCGAAGATCCTATTGAATTTGTGCATGACTCTAAAAAATGTCTGATTAACCAACGTGAAGTCGGGCCACATACGCACTCGTTCTCCAACGCTTTGCGCTCCGCATTGCGGGAAGATCCTGACGTCATTCTGGTCGGTGAGTTACGTGATTTGGAAACCATACGCTTGGCATTAACCGCTGCTGAAACTGGTCACTTGGTGTTTGGCACCTTGCATACCTCCTCCGCTGCAAAAACGATCGATCGTATTATTGACGTCTTCCCCGCTGAAGAAAAAGAGATGGTGCGTTCCATGTTATCAGAGTCTCTGCAAGCGGTTATCTCGCAAACCCTGCTCAAAACCAAAGATGGCTCCGGTCGCGTTGCCGCCCATGAAATCATGGTTGGCACACCGGCGATTCGCAATCTGATACGCGAAGCAAAAATCGCGCAGATGTATTCCGCGATTCAAACCGGTAGCAATGTCGGCATGCAAACACTAGATCAAAATTTATCTGACCTAGTGCGTCGCAATGTGATCTCCACCAGCACAGCGCGCGCTGCGGCGAAGATACCAGACAATTTCCCGGGCTAAGCACGGACGAAAACTTAGCATAAAAATAAATCCGCAACAATTCAATTCAAGACCAGAAGGAAGTTTCATGGAACGCGATCAGGCCACCAAATTTATGAATGATTTGCTCAAACTGATGTTGAGCAAAAATGGTTCCGATCTTTTTGTCACGGCAGATTTTCCACCCGCCTTTAAAATCGACGGCAAAGTCACGCCAGTCTCCAATCAGGTTCTGACGGGAGCTCACACGGTGGATTTGGCGCGTGCGATTATGAACGACAGACAAGCGTCAGAGTTTGAGTCCACCAAGGAATGTAATTTTGCGATTAATCCACCTGGCTT
>CAYXJI010000090.1:0-11557 GCA_964465175.1 uncultured Burkholderiaceae bacterium
CGCCGTGCCGCGGACGTAGAAGTGCGGTGCCGTCTGCTTGCTCTCGGTGAGCCGCGCGGCAACGACCTTGCGCATGCCGTCGTTCGGAACCAGCTCGTAGCTACCCTCGGGGTACAGCGCCATGACCTGCTGCTTGCTCATGCCGGTCGCAGCGGCGGCGCCTGCTATCGAAGGCCACATCGTTAAGTCGCCTATGGTTGGCACGTTCGATCGTGCGGCATCACCAGGCTCGGCACCATTCGCCGATATCGGCAAAAGTGTCAGCGCTGGCGACACCTTGTGCATTATCGAAGCGATGAAATTACTAAATGAAATCGAAAGTGATTTCACCGGCAGCATTAAACAAATTCTGGTCGAGAACGGCCAACCTGTTGAATTTGGTCAGCCATTATTTATCATTGGTTAATATGAGCGCTACCAGCTTGACGATGCTATTTGCTTCGCCAGTTGGTACTTTGCTAGGATATCTGGCGAAAACAAAATTGACTGCTCCTAAGCTCTCGGGCTGCTACCTCTGCCAAAGCAAAATACATTATGTTTGAAAAAATTCTGATCGCCAATCGTGGCGAAATTGCCCTCCGTATTCAACGCGCTTGTCGCGAGATGGGTATTAAAACCGTGGTGGTGCATTCTGAAGCCGACCGCGAAGCAAAATACGTGAAGTTAGCCGATGAATCTGTTTGCATCGGACCGGCCGCCTCCAATCTCAGCTATCTGAGCATGCCCGCGATCATCAGCGCCGCCGAAGTGACGGATGCGCAAGCGATCCATCCAGGTTACGGCTTTCTCTCCGAAAACGCAGATTTCGCCGAACGCGTAGAGCAATCCGGCTTTGTGTTTATTGGTCCGCGCGCTGAATCGATACGCCTCATGGGCGATAAAGTGTCTGCCAAACACGCCATGATAGAGGCAGGCGTACCTTGCGTACCAGGCTCAGAAGGTGCCTTACCAGATGATCCGAAAGTCATCGTCCAAACCGCGCGTAAAGATGGCTACCCCGTCATCATTAAAGCGGCGGGTGGTGGTGGTGGGCGCGGTATGCGCGTGGTGCACACCGAAGCGGCCTTGTTAAATGCCGTCACAATGACCAAGACCGAAGCGGGTGCTGCGTTTGGTAATCCTGAAGTGTATATGGAAAAATTCTTAGAAAATCCACGCCACGTGGAAATTCAGATTTTGGCCGATCAACATGGTAATGCAGTATGGCTAGGTGAACGCGATTGCTCTATGCAACGGCGCCATCAAAAAGTCATCGAAGAAGCTCCAGCACCAGGCATTCCACGTAAAACCATAGAAAAAATTGGTAATCGTTGTGCAGAAGCTTGCCGCAAAATTGGCTATCGCGGCGCAGGTACTTTCGAGTTCTTATATGAAAATGGCGAGTTCTATTTCATCGAGATGAATACCCGCGTGCAAGTTGAACATCCAGTCACGGAAATGATCACGGGTATCGATATTGTGCAAGAACAAATCCATATCGCATTTGGTGACAAGCTACGTTTCAAACAGTCCGACATCGAATTGCGCGGTCATTCGATTGAGTGCCGTATCAATGCCGAAGACCCGTTTAAATTTACACCGTCGCCAGGCCGTATCGCTACATGGCACACGCCTGGTGGACCCGGTATTCGGGTAGATTCACATGCGTATGCGGGTTATTTTGTACCGCCAAACTATGACTCTATGATAGGCAAAGTCATTTCTTATGGCGCAACACGTGAACAAGCAATTCGCCGTATGCAAATCGCTTTATCTGAGATGGTGGTGGAAGGCATACAAACCAATATTCCACTACATCGTGAACTGATGGTCGATGCCCGCTTTATTGAAGGTGGCACCAACATTCACTACCTCGAACACAAATTAGCAGACATGCCAGTCTTATCGAAGAAAGCAAAATAAACTTCTTTAGGCCTAGCTTGCTCGGTAGTTTCCATGACGCGATTGAGATTCTATATTCAATCGCGTTTTTTGATTTAAATCGTCGTAACTTCTTTGCGCACGATCTTGTTTTTTGAATTTGAAAGTACATTATGGCCTGGATAGAAATCATCATTGAAGTTGCACGCGATCACGCAGAAAATCTATCCGATGCTTTAATGGAAGTCGGAGCCCTATCGGTCTCAGTCGAAGATGCGGATGAAGGCACCGAAGCTGAGCAGCCTTTATTTGGCGAGCCCGGTATGGAAATCGCCGAACGCGCTTGGGAACGCAGCCGCGTAGTTGCGCTGGCCGATACCGACATCGATCACGCCGCCTTGGTACAAGCGGCGGCAAACTCCATCAAACTCGCTGCAACACCCACCTTCACCACCCGCACAGTAGAAGAGCAAGACTGGGTGCGCTTAACCCAATCCCAATTCGAACCGATTCATATCGGCAAAAACATTTGGGTTGTTCCTAGCTGGCACGCAGTCCCTGATCCTAGCGCATTGGTATTGGAACTAGACCCGGGTCTGGCTTTTGGTACTGGCAGTCATCCAACCACACGCTTATGTATGGAATGGTTGGAAGCCCATGCACCACAAAATTTATCGGTGCTCGATTACGGCTGCGGCTCAGGCATTTTGGCGATGGTGGCAAAAAAACTCAATGCTGATCACGTGGTCGGCGTTGATATCGATCCACAGGCAATTGAATCAGCTAATTTCAATGCAGAACGCAATCAGTGTGAAATTGAATTCGCCTTACCCGAAGCATTCGGCGAAAAATATCCTGCTAGCCATCAGTTCGATGTGGTGGTGGCGAATATCTTGTCGAGTCCATTAAAACTGATGGCACCCATGTTGTCCGGTCGGGTAGCCGCCGGTGGCGCATTAATTTTGTCGGGCGTGTTAGCGCGTCAGGCGGAAGAAGTTGCCGCAGCTTATGCGCCCTTCATTCAATTAAGTGTCTGGCAGGAACGTGAAGGTTGGGTAGCCTTGCATGGCCGCCGCGCTTAGACCTCCGATCGAACACTTAGATTGTATTCGGATTTAAGGGTGATTCAAGCGCAGACCAAAGTACAAAAAATAGCACAAAAAGAAACACAGACCCAAGCACCGATGTAACCGCAGTTTTGACTTACGCTCATTTAGCTAACGAAGAAATCTCATGGCACTCGCAACCCAATGTCCTCATTGCTACACCAGTTTTCGCGTCGCCAACGACCAGCTAAAGCTGCACGCGGGGATGGTGCGTTGCGGTTCGTGTAAGCAAACATTTAATGGCATAGAGCATTTACTTCCCCCTGGTGCGACGCCCAAGACGGCGCCGCCCGCCGCGGCTGAATCCCAATCCGCCTCGGATACTAAAGAGGGTAAGCTAGCCGCAAGCACAGGCACAAACGCAGACAGCATAGAGACTGCACCAGATCGCATTGATCATCATCTGCCCTCATCACCACAAGTTCAAATCACAGAAGCTACACCATCGATTGAGACTAGCGAGGGCGATGGATCGACTGAAGAAATTGAATCCTTCATCAATCAGGACGGCTTCACTGACACGCTAGTAGTGGCACCTTCAACTCTGCTTATTACGCCCACTGAACCTGAATTTGAGGTGGCAACCAATCCTGAGGGCGACCATTTCGATGTAACGCAAAAAGTTGTGTTCGATCCTGATGTGCCGGCTGCGGTGAGGGTCGAGCCAGTCAGCACAAGCGAACATTTTCCTGCACTCCATGGAGAGTCGAAAGAAACGCCAAAGGAGCGAATTGAAGAAGAAAACAAGGCAGAACAGAAAGAGGAAATTAGCACTCCCCTCACCGTCAGCCCAGCCCCGGAAAAAAACCGCCCAGCCAAAGCACCAGGCGCACTCACCGCCAGTCTAGATTTTGAACTGAGCAAAGAGGATAGAGAATGGGTCGACGAAATCGCCCAAGTCCATCAATTAGAATTAGAAACGCGCGCGGCATTACTCGATGAAGAAACAGATGAGTGGTCCAAACATGAACCGATACTGCCGCAGGAAGACTTAGCGAATGCGGTCGACGACTTAAAACCTCTATTGGATGAAATCGGTGACTTTGAAGATGTTGCACAACGCCCATCAAAAAAATCAGGCGCCGCAAGCACCCAAAGGGAAACGCAAACCGAATTAGCGAGTGATGATTCTAACGCAGAAGAAGCGGTAGACGAAAAGGACGACGCAGAGCGCAATAAAGATTTACACGACAACGTCAGGCCTGGTTTTGTTTTACAAGCGGAACGCGATCAACGATTTGGTCGATGGAAACGCATAGGCTTGAGCCTAGGCTGCTTCTTGTTTGTCGTACTTGGCCTAGCGCAAAGTATGTATTTTTTCCGCTCAGAATTAGCAGCCCACTTACCGCAATTCAAGCCACAACTCCTCAGCATTTGCAAAAGTCTCGCTTGCCAGATTAAATTGCCGGCACAAAAAAGCATGTTAGAAATTACTGGCAGTGAGCTACTCATCATCAGCGAAGAACTGGGTATCAATACGCTCTCTATACAAATCCAGAATAAGAGCAGCACAGTTCAAGCTTGGCCACATCTTGAATTGACGTTAAAAGATAGGCGAGGCAAAGATCTTTTGCAAAAAGCCTTCACGCCAGCTCAGTATGTAGACAACAAGGACATGTTATTGAAAGGCATGCCCGCTAACAGCGAGACCAGTCAAAAGATATTTTTCCAGTTAAACGGCCTCAAAGCGTCTGACTACGCGACAGATATTTTTTATCCCTAATGGCGACGAGCTTTGGCGCGCACTAGTTTACTAACTGAGCCGCCTACTACGATTGCGATTGCGATTGCGATTGCAACCCGGGCTCGAATGAACAAAAACAGCCAGTATTTCGCTCAATCACAGATCTAACGATGGCTAAACTTGCTTACGCAAATTGCGATAACGTTCAGCTCGTGCCGAGATAGAAGAAATGAGTTTTTCAGGATCAATAGGCTTGGTCAAAAAGTCATCCGCTCCAGTTTCTAAAGCACCTATTTGTTGATCCATTTCAGTTTCGGATGATAGAAAAACGATAGGAATATCAAGGTAATGATTGTTTTGCCGTATCAGTTTTGCCATTTCTATGCCGCTACATTGCGGCATATGCAAATCTGTCAAAATTAATTCTGGTTTGAATTTTTTGATCGCAATTAAAATTTCTGAGGGGTCGATCAGCGACTTTACGTGCATACCTGCACTACTCAACACCGCGTCAAAAAAACTCAAGAAAAATTCATCGTCATCGACCACCAATATGCGATAAGAACGTACGGTGTTTTTCGCGATTTTTTCGTCGATCCGCACACTGAGCGCTTGTATGTCGACAGGCTTAATAAAATAGCCTTCGGCACCGTCTCGTACTGCCGCCAAACGATCATTAAAATTATCGTGAGCAGAAATATAAATAGCAGGAAAAGTAGTGACGACACGAATTGCCAATGCTGCTTTCGCCAGTTGCCCAGCATCCGAATCAATATCAATAACAACTGCCGCTGGCGCTCGAATAAGGATAGCTGCACGAAACTCATCCAAATCACAAAAACTCAAAATCTCATAATTAAATAAGCGCATCAGTTGAGCCAGATCGGTGCCATAGCTTAAGTCAAAGGAATAGATATAAACCAAGTCAGATTGGCGACTTGCTTCCACCACCAAAGCGCTGTCCATGCCTTGCTCGCTTGTTTCATTTTGCTCAAAGTTTTCTTGCATGATTTACTCTATCCATTGAAATCGTGGCTAATTGCCGACCAAGAGAACACTATTTACAACCAAGGAGCTGCCCTACTCCATCGCAATTTCGCCCCACAAATGGCGCATGCCGAATTTCACTCTAATCTGATCTCTATGCAATACTTCACGAATACCATGCATATTTTTTTGCGTATCGCGTTTGATCGCTATCGGAAGTGCAGCACCCCAGGCATCCGTTAAGGCATGCACATAAGGTGTGGTAGCACTCGCCCCTTTACTGGTGACAACGCCGATTTCGCCGTTGTCTAACTTCACAAAAGTACCGATAGGATAAGTGCCCAGTTCACGAATAAACAAAGCGACCAACATCATATCCACCGTGGATTTACCACTCACCAAAATATCTTTTAAAGCGGCACTCGGCAGCAGCGATTTGCGATAACTACGCGAGCAAATACGCGCGCAATAACGATCAGCAATCGAAATAATCTTCGCGTTTTGCGGAATTTCCGCGCTTTTAACTTTGGCAGGGTAACCGGTGCCATCTTCATTTTCGTGATGGTACAAGATCCAAGACAACCAAGCTTCATCGTGAATCCCCGCTGCTTTCAGCATACGCACGCTCTCGACTGGATGCGCAAATATCAAAGCTCGCTCTTCTTCGGTCAGACTCTCACTTTTTGCTTGTAATAGCTCTTGTTGACGCAACATGCTGACATTCATACTCAAACATGCTGCCGTCAATAAAGTAATCTCCTCATCGGTCTTTTTGAGCGATTTTCCCACCAAGATAGAGACCACCGCCGCATCCACACAATGGCGCGCCGCATAAGTACCTTCTTGGTGTAGGAGAATACAACCCAAGGCCACGTCGGCATCCAAATAAGTCGCCACCATGGCTTGCCTTGCTAGGCTCAAAAACTTGGCACGCGCCTGGGGTTCTTGCGCGAGATTGAATGACAGCGTGCTAACTTCGTGCCGTATTTGAGAAATCATACGAACCACGGAAGGCCGCTCCACCATCTTGGGAAATATTTTTCGACCTTCGGCATCGACTTCAAGATGCTCATGAGGATCATCGTCGCCGGCATACAAACCACGTTGCAGCAAGATCTCCAGTTGATTGGAATTGCTCACCACAAAACCACGACGCAATAGCAAGCCGCCATCACTGCCATAGACATCCCACTTCAATGCCTGTCCAAGTTGAATATCTGTCGGTGAAATACGCTTATTTGACATACCTGTTCCAGCGCTGACCTAACGCATAAAAATACAGTAAATTATGAGACATCCTTATCCTAACAGAGGATCACAGATTTGCAGGTCTTTGGCGGATTTTCGAAGATGGTTTTGAGGTTTTCACAACAAACAATGGTGCCGCGCTCAATCACGTGCTCGCCTAGATCGAAAAGCGCCAGCCAATACGGCGCAAGATAAACATCAATCCAGCAAACACGCCGGTAAAACTAGCGGCAAAAGCGAAGGATGAAAATTCAGGCCCGTAAGCCATCTCCAAATGCGCGGCGAAACCTTGTCGGTACAATGGCTCCATCCAAGCGCCCGCCGCCAAAATACACGTCACTACCCAAGAGCCCGCATAGGCAGCGATGGCATTAATACCAAAGCTCAATCCCACCGCAGGCCAAACCGCGCGATCAATTAAACGATGGGCTAGGTATAAAGCAAGGCATGCAAAACTGGTCGTCCATAAGACGAATGAGGAAGTCCATAATTGTTTGTTTAAGGGTAAATAAAACGACCATGCCCACGCCAAAGCACCAGCCACTATAGCGCATTGCCACAAACGCTGCGCCTGTCCCTTACGTAAAAATGCGCCGGCAAAAATACCGAACAAGACGGAACACACCGCAGTAATGGTACTGAGCAGTCCTTCAGGCTCCTGCGCCAAACCCGTACGAGGATCGAAGCTATACGCTAACTTGCCTAGCAGCTGGGTATCAATTTGATCGACCAAATTCAGATGCGGCGCATACGAACCCGCCATGCTAAGTAAGCCCCAATAAGCTAATAGCACACCCACTAAAATCACAGCCAATAGCGATAAGCGACGCACGTAAATGAAGAGTAAGCCAGCCAAAATAAAACATAGCCCTATCCTCTGCAACACGCCCATCAAACGAAATTCACGGCCAGGTATTAATGCATAAGCGATGGCATGCAATAACAAGCCTAAAGCGACGATACGCACACCACGCCAAACTACCGTGCGCGCCAAGTCGGACCGACTAACGCCCGCTTCCAATTTTGGTGTCAATGCCAAATACAAAGAAACACCAACAATAAAAAGGAAAAAGGGAAAGATAAAATCGGCAGGTGTACTGCCATGCCAACTCGCATGCTCTAACCACGGATAGACGTGATCCCAATCACCCGCGCTATTGACTAGCAACATCGCTGCCACGGTCAAGCCGCGTAAGGCATCGACAGACAAAAAGCGTTGATTCGTTTGTTTTACAGCAGACATGTTTTTCTCTTTTACGAACGATGAGGGGAAAGAAAATTCGGAGGCGCTTCGATTTAAGCGATCTAAGCGATCAAGCCGATCTAACAAAAAGCACACAAAAGATATTATTTACTCAATACCAGTTAGTCTTTTTCCAGATTAATATTCAGCAAGTGATTAATTTCACAGAAGCGCCGCAAAGAATTTTCCTTGAGTACAAAAAACTTCGGTAGATTATAGGTCTATTTTGCCATTTTCTTGTATTCACTCATAATGAAAAATAGCAAAAAAACTGCAAACAGTTGTATATTGGTACGGAAGTGGCCTTAATTTTACAAAACCAGTTGACCTAGACTTTCAAGGCTAGTAACTTGCTACTTGATTGTCCCATCTCAATCCAAAATCAAGAACGGTACATTGGTAAAAGAATTCGCCCAGCGCTGACTTGAATTTTAAAAACAGATTGAGGATAAATCGAAAACTAAGAGCATAAATTGAATAATCACTGGAGATTTTTTACATGAACGACAGTAAATCACGCCATCCGCTTACTTGGGTGCCCTCTTTGTATTTTGCAGAAGGTCTGCCTTTGTGGGTGGTACTTATTGTCGCTGGCGTCATGTTCAAAAGCATGGGCGTTTCCAACCAAGATATTGGTCATTGGACGGGCATATTAGTATTGGCATGGGCCTTTAAGCCGCTATGGAGCCCGCTACTTGAGACCTCCAACAACAAACGCTTCTTCGTGGTGCTCTTCCAAATAATCGGTGGCGTCGCACTGGGCTTGATTGCACTCACTCTGCAGTTTCCCAACGCGATTGCGGTCGTTGTGGCTTTGCTTGGCGTAGTCGCACTAGCATCAGCAACCCATGATATTGCTGCCGATGGACTTTATATTGCGAGTCTCTCGACCAAGCAGCAAACGCTATTTGCGGGTTGGCAAGGTGCGTTTTACAACGCCTCTAAATTCGTGATTTCTGGCGGACTAGTCGTCCTTGCAGGTGATCTGCAAACCAAAATGAAAATGCCTCCAGAACAAGCGTGGTCTATCATATTCGCTATTATGAGTGTCGGCTTAATTGCCATCGGCATTTATCATTTATGGGCACTGCCCGCCAATCCAGCATCGAATAGTACGCCGACGTCAATCAAGGAAGGCTTCTCCACGCTACGTGAAGTCATCGTTGATTTTTTTAAAAAACCTGGCGTTTGGTTAGGCATACTATTCATATTATTGTTTCGCGCTGGTGAAGCCCAAGTGTCCACCATCGCGCCCTTGTTTCTACTCGACAAACCAGAAGCAGGTGGTCTAGGATTGACCACCGCTCAAGTTGGCTGGGCCTATGGAGCTGCGGGAACGGTTGCATTTATCGTGGGCAGTATCATTGGAGGCTATTTTGCCAATTGGCTAGGCTTACGTCGCGGCATGTTTTTTTTAATTCTCGGCATGAATCTCCCCAATCTCGCTTTCTTCTTTCTTTCCAGTACCATGCCGACGAATTTAACCATCATTACCGCAGCTATTTTTATTGAAAACTTTGGCTTTGGCTTTGGCTTTGTTGGTTTGATTCTGTATATGATGCAAGTGCTGTCGGTCGGCAAATATCAAACCGCACACTATGCATTTGGTACTGGCTTCATGGCACTCGGACTAGTTTTATTCCGCACATTTAGCGGCGATATTCAAGCTGCACTGGGCTACAAAAATTTCTTTTTATGGGTGATTATCTCCGCCATACCCGTCCTCATTCTGTCACTGCGCATCGTACCTAAATCCGCAGAAGTGCAACGTGAGGAAGAGCACAAAGTCGTGAGCAAAACTAGCGAAGCAACGACTTAAGAGATATCTCAGTAAAATAAAAAACCGGAATTGCACAAGCATTCCGGTTTTTTTATTAATGAAACGGCCGTCAAAAAATAAGAGACCTCTGCCCAACCGTAGCGAGCGGCCGAAGTTTGGATCGAGAAGCGAACCTGTACTAGGGCGCAGCGAGTATCGCAGATTTAAAATTCGGTCGCGCAGTAGCTTGTGCAGAGGTCTCTATAAGACAATATACGTCTATCACCGTCACGCCAGGTGATTAAAATTGGCGACCGGCACTTGGCCACTTGCCTCGACTTTACCTGACAACCAATTCGCGACGGCTTCAATTGCAGGTGCTGCGAAGCCATAGGTAATCAAGGCAGGCGCCGCGATATCTAAACTTTGAAACGGATTCCACAACACCAAATGCAAATCAGGTTTCCAGGTTTTTCGGGCGTAATCGTTATAACGTATCCTTACGGTAGAAGCCAAAATAACAGTACGACCATCAGCAGGGATACTCGACCATTCAAAGCAATTCGCGTCATCAAAAGTAGTGATTTCAAGATCATAAATTTGCTCCAGCATGGCAGCTACTTTGTGCGCGGGAATACCGGCTTCCGAAACCCCATCACTCACCACGTCGGCACTAATCACCAAGCGCACTTTACTACCAGGCGACGGCGCACTAGCTTGACGATAGGTCGTCAAACCACGTTGCCACGCCTGCGCCATTAAAACGCGATCAGCGGCCTCTGTTTGCGCAGCATAAACACCACTGACACTAGGATAAATTTCACTCAATTGACGAATGCGTGATAATTTTTTCTGCAAATTCTCATAGGGAATTTCGCCCGAAACGATGGCTTGCGTCAAGGCATCCAAAGTCTCTAATTGGGTTTCAGTATTCCCCAATGCCATCACCATGTCGGCGCCCGCGGCCAAGGCTTTTACGGCGGCCGAGCCAACACCGTATCGCCCCGCAATTGCATGCATGTCCATGCCATCGGTAATCACCACGCCATGATAATTCCACTCGTCACGTAAGATGCCCGTCAAAATCGTTTTTGACATCGTGGCTGGATTCTCTGGATCAATCTGTGGATACACAATATGTGCCGTCATCATCGCGGGGGCGTTTTTTGCAGCGGCTTTAAACGGTGCCAATTCTAAAGCATCCAACTCTGCCCGTGATTTATTGACCTCGGGTAAATCACGATGCGAGTCCACGTGGGTGTCGCCATGCCCTGGAAAATGCTTGACACAACAGGCGACGCCCTCGGCCAAGCTACCTTCCATCCAAGCACTCGCCAACTTGTGCGCCTGCACCGGGTCAGCGCCAAATGAGCGCTCTGAAATCACGGGATTGTTCACGTTATTATTGAGATCTAAAACGGGCGCAAAATTCCAATTAAATCCTAAAGCCTTAACACTACGCGCTACCGCTGCACCGACTTGACGACACAACTCAGGATCATTGCTCGCACCTAAGGACATTGCGGCTGGCGGCTGCGGCACCCAAGTTGCGCGCACGACCGCACCACCCTCTTGATCAATCCCAATCAAAGCTTCAGGTCCCATCACAGCACGCAAGTCGGCAGTTAATTTTGATAACTGCGCTTGATCCACCATATTCTGACGAAATA
>CAYXJI010000091.1:0-7974 GCA_964465175.1 uncultured Burkholderiaceae bacterium
CTAAAACGAATATGTTCTTGCTCTAAACGGACATGTGGCTGCCATTGCTGCTCTTGTAAACCTTTGAATACTTGCGCCTCTTCAGCATTTAATCGTGGCAGAGTATGAAAGACCTGATGCTCCTCTGTTCCCCACAAATTTTGATGCGCCAACAAAGTCGTTTCATCCATCAAGAATGAACGTACTTGCGGAAAATGATGGCGTAATTGATTGAGTATGGCAAAACCGTGGGTGTCGATATCGCCCCAATAATAGAGCTCGCATTCGTGCAGCCAAGTGGCGCGAGCCAGCGCATCCCACCCATAACCTGCGCCAAAAATAATCATCGCATCATTGACCGGGGGAAAGGCGAGAAAATTAGTTTCGTTTTCTGTGATGAAAATGCGTGTTGGCGGTAAATTTAATCTGCCAAAACTATGGCTATCCAAACTCATATCGGCGTAGCTAGTCGCAGCAATGAAATTCAAGTTCGCATCCAAACTGCGAAAGCGTATGTGTTGTGGCTTATCCAGAAAACCGTAGCGCGCAGAAAATCGCTTGGCGCCAGTAAATTCCGACTGAATCGCTTCTTGTGCCAAGGATAAATCCAGTAATTCGCTTAACACCCGTTTATGGTTTTCTATGAATTTGCTATGTACACCCGCGATGTCGATTTGGCGTAAATAAATCCCCGGCCGTGGATGCTGCTTCATCCAACTGACGATGGCGAGCAAGCGTGACCATTCTGTCGCCAAATCCAGCGCCTGCAATGGGCGTTTTTGTAGCCAAGCGACTAGTTCGGAATGAGCCTCGTGCGTGCTTGTCACTATCTCTGCAAACTGCCGTGCTTCTGGTTGTTTGCCGATGAATGCGAGTGCATCTTTGAGTGAGTCTAGCCAGATGGCTTGCGGGAACATTTGCTTGCCCAAGATGCGATGATTCAATTCGCGCCATTCTATGCGCAGTAGTTTAATGGCGGTAAGTTGCGCTACCCAGTCGCGTACTTCATTAAACCGATCGGCTAGTTCGCCAGAGTTAGGCGATTTGAAGCTTAGGCGAAGCGGGAAAGTAAGAGCGAACTCTGTTTGAAACTGAGCCAGTTGATTTAATTGCTCTCGCAACAAATCACCTTGCTCCCACTTGCGCAAGACCTGATCTTTCAAGTTCTTTTCGGTGCTCCAGTCGATTTTGCTCATTCGTGTTCGTTATGTTAAGTGGCGCGCTATGCGTTCATTTACATTTTAATTTAAAGTGAAAAACTCTCAACGCAGAGCGGCACAAAAAAAAGAAATGGGATGAAGTGCTTCCTCTCCTCTCGTTTTTCTCCGCGCCTCGGCGTCTCAGCGTTGGTGGGGTTTTGTTGTTGACTCATTTAACTAAATGGCTGTGACACGACAGAGATAGCATTGCTGGTTTTACTTAATACAGCCTTTTCACTGCGATATGCCGCAATCGATAAATTACGCAATTTCGAGCTACGTCCTTCTTCATTATGCACAAAGCCGACATGTGCCACATAGGGCTCGATGATGTGAATTTTTTGAAGTGGTGTGACGATTAATAATTGCAAATTGAGCTGCGCAAATAGACGTAAACCATATTGCGCGGACTCATCCGAGCCGCGTCCAAAGGCTTCATCAATCACCACAAAACGGAAAGAGCGCGAGCGGCTGGCGCCCCATTCTAGGCCAAATTGGTAGGCCAGGCTCGCCGCCAAAATCGTATAGGCCAGCTTCTCTTTTTGTCCGCCCGATTTGCCACCTGAATCTGAGTAATGTTCAAACTCGCTATCATCCAAACGATAGCGTTCACTGGCCGCGAATAAAAACCAATTGCGTACGTCGGTGACTTTATTGGTCCAGCGTTTGTCGGCTTCGGATAAGCCATCGCGTCCGCGAAATTTGTCGATGATACGTTTGACTTGTAAAAATTTGGCTTCCGAATATTGCGTTTCATCCGAGCCTGTGAAGGCACCTTCCGTACACGTTCTCAGCTCCGCCTGGAAATCACGTATCTCGGCATCGGGACTGATTTGTGATTCCAATACGATGTAGCGTCCAGAGTTGTAATCAATCTGGGTCAACGATTGATTGATATGCGCAATGCGCTCTTTAATGGTTTCGCGTTCACGTCCTAATTGTGCATTGAAGTTGGCGATTTCATTGATCGTATTCAAATTCAACATGTCTTTAAAACGTGCTTCAAAGCGCGGTAAATCATCTAGACTTAGTTGTTTGAGTAGATTGTGGTACTCAAAACCGGCATCGATGCTGGCATCAAATTCCGCTGTTTCTAATTTAAATTCAATCTTGAATTGGTTCATCGCCTGGAGAATTTTTTCGCGCAGGCGTTTGAGTTTTTGTTCTTCTTTATCGATATTATTTTGCAGCCAAGCGCGCAGCTCTTGCTCTTGATCGTCGCAAGAAAGTAGGGTGATGATGGGATCAGTCAAAGCGAGTGCGCGGTACTGGTCAAACAGAGGTTCAGACTCTGCATTTGCCACATTCTTTTCTAAGATCAGTTGTATTTGTTGCTGCTGCTTTTGATTATTGCTGAGTTGTAGCTCGATGCGCGCCAGTTGTGCTTTGTAGGTATCGAGTTCTTGCTCCGTTTTGATGATGGCTTTTTCGGCGGCTTGTAATTGTTGCTGTAATTGCGCCATGATATCCGACGATGCGCTGAGTTTTTCTCGTTCGTCCAGCAGCGATTGAATCTCGCTGGCTAGACTGGCCCAGTCTAGCTCTTCAAATTCATTAAACTCTTCTAGTCGGTTGTAATTGTCTATGCGCGTTTTGAGAACGTCTAAAGCATTTTTGACCGACATCATGACTTGCGCGATCTTGCCTAAGGCGGTTTCTAGGGTCAGGCGTTTTTTCTCCAGCGCTTTAATTTTTTCGGTATTGCTCCAGCCGAGTACGTAGCGGCTGCGATCATGCAAGCTGTAGCGATCATCTTTTTCATGTCGACCGCTGGGATCTTTGATTTGGCCTGCCAGTGTGATTGCCCGCGTTTCGCGACGGAATTGCTGTTGATCGAGACAGCAAGCGACATCAAAACGATGGGCGATTTCACGTTCTAACCAAGAATAAAAAACAGAGTCAGGTTTGATGAGAATTTTTCTCACCAAAGAATCGCGATGCAAAGTCGGCAGTTCTGCGCGGCGTTGGGCGTTGGAATGCTGATGCACATGAAAATACACAAAGCGTTGTTTCAGATGATGTTGGTTGATCCACTCCGCGACTGCCTTATACTGTTCATCTGCCACCAACATGGACAAGCCAAACCCGTGCAATAAGCGTTCTATCGCGCCTTCCCATTCTTTTTCGTTGTCATGGACTTGCAAGAGTTCGCCCACAAAAGGTAAATCGTCTTCCGCAAATCCCAAGTCGGCACAGAGCGCGGCACGAATTTGAATTTGTCGGTCGTCAATATTGCTGCGCCTTTGTTTTAAACTAGTGACTTCAGCATGAATCTGATCGCGTTCTATTTTGTCTTGGCGAAAATTAACGCCATGTTCTGCATAATCGTTTTGTAGTGCCGCTTCCTGCGAGCGTGCTTCTAGGCGCAGATTTTTTAGCGCACTTCTTTGATCTAAAAACTGGTTAACATCGCGCACATCCGAGAGTTCAACCTCCCCGCATAATTGTCGATATCGTTCGGCTTTTTGTTTGCGCTGATCACGCATCCATTCTTTGTTTTTGATCTCTTGGTTGAGACGTTCAATGCGATCGCCGCCCTTGTTACGTAGCGCATTTTTGATGTCGTCGATGTTGTGGCGCTGCGTTTCACGCTGATTAGTCAACGGTAGCAAGCGACTGTGCAGGCGTCCCTCCTCATCTTGTAATTGACTGTACTCTTGCCCTAATAAATGGTGTTTGATGCTGGAAAAATAAGCGCGTAAGCTGTCGCGGCACAAGCGGTATTGTTCTATCTCGGTTGCGATCAAAGCTTGCCGTTCGAGATCGGCGCACATCGGCGCCAATAAATCGACTTGGCGTTTGGCTTTTAAGATGGCTTCGTGAGCGCGATTGAGATCGTCGAAATGTTGAATTAAGGCTTGAATACGGCTTTGTACATCAAAGGCTTCCAGCATGTGACTGCGCACAAAATCAGTCAAATTGCCGACCGATTTCATCGAGACGGTTTGGTGAAATAATTCTAAAGCCTGATCATTCTCTATCCCAAAGCGACGGCGGAACCAGGCTGCATATTTGGGGAAGCCATCTTCGATCTCGGCGCCCAAACGGCGTAATTTCTTACGCAATTGGTTCATGTCAGTGCCAAAGTTGGAGAAGTGTTCTTTGATGCTCAAATCGCGTTCCGCGCCCAAGAAAAATCGCGCTGGCTGGGCATGGGCGTCTTTCATCCAAAAGCATTGTGCCAAGCTGATGGTTTGCCCGTACGCTGCATTGTGAAACACGCCGAGTATCACCGAATAATTATTATGCTCACGCAGTGCCACGGGTTTGGCATTGCCGGTGATGTCATTGCGCTCGGATTTGTAATGACCCAAAACATAGGAGCGTAAATCACGTTCTTTGACGCCAGCTCCTGCGGCTTTGTTGTAAGCAACGCGATGTGCAGGGACTAACAGGGTCGTGATGGCATCAACGATGGTGGATTTGCCGGAACCGATGTCACCAGTTAATAGCGCATTTTTTCCATCTGTTTGCAGCGTCCAGACATGTTGATCAAAGGTACCCCAGTTGAAAATTTCTAAGCGTTGCAGGCGAAAACCCGCTAAGTCTTGGTCTATGTTTTCTAAGGCAGTGATTGCCGCTGGTGTGGTGTCAGCACTGGCCGATAAATCAGACGTGTCTTGCCTTGCTTCCTCAGGAAAAAGATCGTCATTCATCTTGTTCGCTCTCTTGATTGCTGTCGTCGCCAGCAAGCTGAGTTTGATACTGCAATAAGCGTGCATCAAAATCGGCCAACCACTGCGCATCAACAAAGGCCTTGATGATACGTCTGACTTCATAATTACTCGCATTGCCCGCGCTTTTTAATTTACGTAAAAAGCCTAGTTCGATGACTTTGTTGATGTGCGTTTCAATTTGATCGACCAGCTTGGCTTCATTGCTACTATCAGGTAAAAACACGCGTATCAATTCGACGATCTCTTCTTTGTTTAAGACTAGTCGCGTATCGCCACCGCTGGCATCAAACTCGGCTAATTTTTTACGCAGTAAAGCGATCAATAAACTCACCGGAAAAGACAAGGCCCTGCGTGTCACGAGGCGGGCGAGCTTGGGTACATTGTCCTGTTCTCCGGTATTTAATTTGGGATCAGGTTTGCTCTTAAAGTAGGCGTAACTCTCAGATTCATCCACGATCAAATCAAGATTCAGCACCGCCGCATAATCCCTAACACTAGCCTGCAATTTGAGCAAAGCATGCCAACTGGCTTCCTCACTCTCACGATACAAAACGCCCTTGAGCAGATGAATGATTAAATTCGACAAGCCAACATCAGCGCTAGTCTGATGGGGATCGAGTTGGGCTTCGGTGTGGCGTTCAGTTTGTTGCATAAAAATCTGTCATTGTGATTGCATGTCAGCAAAAAAGTAGGGCGGGCGCAACCCGCGCCGCTAGGCGTTGATGTCGCCACGAACGATTGATAGGTGTTAAAGCATATCTCATCGAACAAAAATAACTCTAGGCAATTGCGCACGCTTTTCCAGCATATCACCGTCTTTTCCCAAAGCCTGCCAAGTGATGCAATCGCGCTGCGCATCGTCTATCACCGTACTGAACGCATCGCTGGCCAATTGCAGATAGACGATGAGTTCGGCCAAGCCATGTTGCAGGGGATAGTTTAGCGTAATCTGTTGCAAACTCACTTGCGCTGCGAGTTGCAGGGCGTGTCGTATATTGTGCGCCAACTGCGCTTTATCGACAATGACGTGGGCGTACAAAACACTGGCATCTAGGCTCTCGTCACCCATTTCGATGGCGCATTGTTTGATCACGCTTTTTAAGCAGGGCGTATGGAGCGGCCTTTCCATCGGTAACTCTATGTCCGCTGCCAATTCCGCGATGTCGCAGAAATTACCGACTGGTGCTTGTTGTCGTAGGGCGAGGGATTTAGATTCTATGCCGTGCAAAATATCCATGATGCGGCGATTTTCTAGCCACGCTTTATCGTCTAAAAATCGGCGTAGCTGTTGCGATAGTTGCGCTACGGTTCTTTGTGTATGTTCACCCGCTTCCAGCCAATCGTAATGAATGCGCCGCGTACGCGCTTCGGGTTTGAGGGCGATGACGGGCGCTAACTGTAAGACGGTGTCGAGCAGGGTAGTGAGCTCTTCTTGACGACGACTCGACATGAGAAAATCCCAAAAAGCACGAAAGCTCTTACCTTGATCGGAATCGGCAATTGCGTCGCTTTCTTTTAAAATTTCTTCGAGCAAAGTGCCTTTGGCACCATCCCATAAAGCAATACGCTCACGCACCCGTCTATCCAAGAGCCGAAAATTCTGCTCCACTTCACGAAAATCACTGAGTAATTCTCGTGCTAGTTGATTAAATTGGAGAAAGCGATCTTTCACTGCCGTGTCGTCGAGCACGGGAATATCGCCGCTTTTGATGCGCATCATCTCCGCATCAATCTCATCGCGTTTTCTTTGTAAATCCAATAGGCGTTTTTCGGGATCTGTTTCGCTGCCTTCTTGCATTTGTTTGAGCAGATCAAACAAGGTGAGTAAACGCGATTCTGTTCCAACGAAACTGCGTTCTTGCAAACTCACTAACCAGGCAATCGCTTTTTCGCTAGCCGGACTAAGATCAAACTGCGCTTCGTCCGAACCCGCTAAATAAAATTTGCGCAACCACGCTTTATCATTCCCCGCCCAATCATTTAAATACTCCAAACCACGCTTAGGAAAAGCCTGCTCGCCTAGCTGTTCACGCAAAGCAAACAGTTCATCTTCCAACATCTCCGCTAGATCAACGGCCGCAATCACCCGCACATTGGGAATAATAAAAACGCGCTGCAAAAAACTCGCAATTAAAGGGGCATGTGGTGAATTGAGTAGACGCCATGCAGGGTGATAATTGCGTAGAGTTTCTAGAGTTTGGTAGTCGAGCATTGGAGGGAATTGATCTCTCAGCGTTTCAATTGGTGGCGATGACTTTTTTCGGGCAGCTTACAGGTCTTCAATATTGAATTCGCTATAGCCTTCGTAGTAGTAACTAATGTCTATCCCTTTCATAAACACAGCACGGTCGTTGATCTGATCGGTGAGAGCAGGTTGCAGCAGATACTTGATTTCGATATCTTTGACCACGCTGCGTTCCATTGCTGATAGATAATCTGATTTATCTACTGCGTTCCAGTCGATTACGCATTTAATTTCCTTCTTCAAAATTAAATCTAGCCATATTCGCGTGGCGCGTCCATTGCCCTCGCGAAAAGGATGGGCGATATTCATTTCGACGTATTTTTCAATAATCTCGTTGAAGGTGCTCTGTGGCATTTTACTAATGTGCGCTAATGACGTTGCTAAATACATCAGCGGTGCAAAGCGAAAATTACCTTTTGCGATATTGACGTCCCGCAAATGCCCTGCAAAATGATAGATGTCACCAAATAAGTAGGCGTGAATCTGTGCCAAACCATGGAAGGTGCCGACTTCTATATGATCGATCTCCCCACTCTCAAAAAGCTGTTTAGCTTTTTGTTTGCTGATTTTTTCTTCGGTTCTATTGAGTTCAAGCTGATTGGTGATAAGCAATTTATTCGGCAAAATCATTGTGTGCTCCTGTTGGGTTCAGTGCTTGTACTGACTTCTTGCTTTTGGCGTGCCTCTAGTTGCGATGTATCGTATCAGAACGCATCAGTGCCTTTGGGTTCTTAATAAAATATTTGGCGCATAAAAAAGTCCCAATCGATAAGGATTGGGACTTCAAATCTTTGTGGAGTCGGCGGGAATCGAACCCGCGTCCAAGAGCACTCTACAGACAGTTATACATACTTAGTGCTGTTATTTAATTTGA
>CAYXJI010000091.1:7984-11476 GCA_964465175.1 uncultured Burkholderiaceae bacterium
ACACGCTGCGGCAAAACGAGTTACCTATTATTTAGGCTTAAGCTAAGTAACCCAACTTAAGACGATTCCCTATAAATGACTCTAAGCTGTTACCAGCCCGCCCTAGGGAAGAAGCGGTTAAGAGCTAGCGAGCAATTAAGCTGCTAATGCGTACGAGTTATCGTTTGCAGTTATATATTTCTGATTGTATTTACGAGGTAGTCAGGCCTCGGTATGCCCTGCGCTGCTTTGCAACCCCTGTCGAAACCAGGTCGACCCCAAAGCGATGCTAAGTATACTCTAAATGCGGTGCTTGCTCCACATTTCAAGTTTTTTATCGGGTGTTCGTTTGATTGGTGATCTAAAACCGCTCAACACAGAGGCGCACAGAGAAAAATGAGCATGGTTTTTCTATTACTTACTATCTCGATGCGCTCTTATTTATGGAAGGTGTAAAAGTGTTACGTTAAGCCGCTTGGCTTTGTAATAATTTACCACGTACCAATTCGAGTAGTTCCAAAGGGGAATCTAAAATAGCATCTGCTCGCCAATGCGTTGGTTCAGTGGCGCCACAATAGCCCCAGGCGGCAGCGATGCTGGTCATGCCGGCTGCTTGGGCCGCTTGAATGTCGCGCAGGTCATCGCCGACGTACCAGCATTCGCTAGGTGAAGTGCCGATTCTGCGGGCGGCTTCGTAGAGTGGTTCTGGATGGGGTTTTGCATGTGCTGTGGTATCGCCAGAAATCACGCAGGCGGCGCCGTTGAGTGCGATTTGTGGAATAAGTGGGGTGGTGTAGCGTTCTGCCTTATTGGTGACGATGCCCCAAGTCATCCCCATTGCTTCTAATCCACTAATTAATTCTTTTACGCCAGAAAATAAAGTGCTGTGTACCGCGATGGCGGCCTCGTAGTTCGCTAAAAATTCTAGGCGCATCGCTTCGTAGTCGGGATGCTCGTGTGTGATTTGAAATCCAGCGCCGATTAAGCCGCGCGCACCTGCCGAGGCGAAGGGGCGCAAGCTCAAATAGGGCGCAGCTTCTAATCCACGCTGGATACGCATTGCATTTATCGCAGCGGCTAAGTCTGGCGCGGTGTCGGCGAGGGTGCCATCGAGATCAAATAAAACGGCTTTGGGTGTAATCATCATGGGTCAAAGTGGACGTGTGCAGGCCACCAGGTAATTCACGCTGGTGTCTTGATTGAGTGAGTAAATTTGCGTGAGCGGATTGTAGCTCATGCCTTTCATGGCTTGTACGATTAAGCCTGCATTGCGAATATCTTGTGTGAGTTCGGCGGGTGTAATAAATTTTGCATAGTCATGCGTGCCCTTGGGGAGCATTTGCAAGATGTATTCTGCACCGATCACGGCAAATAAATAGGCTTTGGGATTGCGATTAATGGTGGAAAAAAATACGTGGCCGCCAGGTTTGACGAGGGTCATGCAGGCTTTAATAATGGCGGCGGGATCAGGTACATGCTCTAGCATTTCCATGCAGGTAACGACGTCGTACTGCGCTGCTTCTCGTGCTGCCATGGCTTCTGCTGGAATTTTTTCATAACGTACTTGAACGCCAGATTCTAAGCTATGCAAGTCGGCGACCTTGAGTGCTTTTTCTGATAAATCGATACCGGTGACCTCGGCTTTTTTCTTCGCCATTGATTCCGCCAAAATGCCGCCGCCACAACCGATGTCGATGACTTTTTTTCCTGCCAGTGGCGCGATATTATTGATCCACTCTAGGCGTAAAGGATTGATTTCGTGCAGGGGCTTAAATTCAGAGTTGGGGTCCCACCAGCGATGTGCTAAGTCGCTAAATTTTTGAATCTCAGACGGATCAACATTGTTACTAGTGGTGTTGGTAGTAGAGGTAGGCATGAGTATTCTTATTCTTGGTGAAGCTGGGTCTGGGGAAGGCTAATCTAATTTGGCGTATCAAAACTGGCGTCATTTTAATGCAAATAGGGATGGTTGTTGATTTCACCAGTGCCGATTTGAACTGAGATTCTTGATCGCACATAAAAAAACCCGCCGAAGCGGGTTTCTTACTGACTAAATAAAGAATTATTTAGTGATAGTGCGTGTACCAACGACTTCGATTTCAACGCGACGGTTTTTCGCGCGGCCTTCTTTAGTCTTGTTATCAGCAACTGGTTGTTTTTCGCCTTTACCTTCGGAGAAAACACGTTTTGCGTCGATACCACGGCTGATGATGTAGGCTTTTACTGCATCAGAGCTACGTACAGACAATTTTTGATTGTATTCATCTGTACCAACAGATTCAGTGTGACCGACAGCAACGATGACTTCCAAATTCACGTCTTTTAATTTAGATGCCATGTCATCCAATTTAACTTTGGCTTCTGGTTTCAAGATTGCTTTGTCGAAATCAAAGAAGGCATCCGCGGCAAACGTAACTTTTTCAGAGGTTGGCACTGGTGCTGCTTTTACCGGTGCTGGTGGCGGTGGTGGCGGTGCCACAGGTGCTGGCGGCGCTACTGGCGCTGGTGGTGCTGGTGGAACGATAGGTAAATCGCAACCTGCTACTGCATCTGCTGGAGTGTAATACCCTGTGCGCCAGCACAAACCGAATGGATCGCGAACGATGATGCCGCGAGCGTCTTGTACATAGGCGCTGTATGGTGTATTGGCCTTAATGTCAGTGATCGTTTGAGCAGATGCCGATAAAGAGGCAACCGCACTAGCTACTATGGCGAGCTTGACTAAAAGTTTCATATTTTTCCCTCAGTTGAGAATACACGCAGAATTAAGTCAATCTTAAAAACCGCGCTAAAAAAATGCAAAGATGCAAAACTGCAAAATGCAAAGGACATAAAAATAGAATTTTAACACGTGCAAGATGACATGACCATGACAGAGCAACATGCTGTAAAGAAATTTATCATTTATCTTGTGCAATGCGATGAATCGATTTTGCCATAACTTGACTTCGTAACCATCAAATGAATTCGAGTGAAAACTCGGGAAATGACGCTTTGTCTTTTTTAGGTCACAATTATAAATTGTGTTTTATTGGTGATCGTTGCACTTTCAATATTATGGTGTTTTATTTAATTTAATTGAAGGTTGGCTTTCCGTTAATAGTGGTGGTCAAAACGCGCATGTTAGCTACGCCAAATTGAGTAAGCTGTAAACTTGTTCGAATTCCCAAATTGCCGTATCGCTTAGTGCTTCAAAAAACGCTGAAAGCACATGGGAGCCGTGCTAAAATGGACAGTTGAGCACCAAATCCTGCGAAGCTTCGTGGGTTTGTGTAAAAAGATGTAGGTCTTCTGCCAGCCTAGTGCTGGTTTGTTATTTTAACCAAGCTTACTACTGTACCTGTTGCTGTATTTTTGAGCACTTGTTTACGCATTTGTTTAAGCACTTAAATAGTCTGACCGCCAATGGATCAATTCGCAAAAGAAACACTCCCGATTTCCCTTGAAGAAGAAATGCGCAAGAGCTACCTCGATTACGCCATGAGCGTGATTGTAGGGCGTGCTTTGCCGGAC
>CAYXJI010000092.1:0-10240 GCA_964465175.1 uncultured Burkholderiaceae bacterium
TAGGGCGTGTTGACATATTATTTTAGCCACTCGATAGAAGCTACGAGTGCAAAAAATGATTTAAAGCGAGAAGCCAACTTGTCATAGCGCGTTGCGATACGCCGGAATTGTTTGATTCTGGCAAAAAAACGTTCGATGACATTACGATTGCGGTACTGCTGCTTATCATAATGTCGCTGCTCCTTACGGTTCGCTTTCGGCGGAATAACGGCCTTGGCATTCTTATCCTTGATGCTGAAAATTAAGCTATCCGAGTCATAGGCTTTATCCGCTAAAACAGCCTCTGGATAGATGTCTCGGATCAGCGCCTCAGCTTGAGTCACATCATGACATTCCCCACCTGTCAGGATGAAACGAAATGCTTGCCCCAGCCCTTCAACGCAAACATGAATTTTGGTAGTTAATCCACCGCGAGAACGTCCAAGAGCTTGCTCACCTTTTTTTTTGCGGCACCAGCAGCATGCTGGTGCGCTCGCACCACGGTACTATCCAAATACACTTCTTCAAAGTCTGCATCTTCTCTTAGCACTGCAAAAATATTTTGCCACACGTTCTTATCAGACCAGCGCGCAAATCGTATATAAACTGAATTCCAAGGACCAAACTCAACTGGCAAATCTCGCCATGGACTTCCTGTGCGCGCTATCCAAATCACCGCTTCAACAAATTGACGATTGTTGACCGCCGGCCTTCCACGCTTTCCTTTTCTGCCGAGCAGAAGTACTTCAATTCGTTCCCACTGATCATCCCGTAAAATCACTCTTACCATCCTTGACTCGCCCAAATACAAGGATGTAAACACATTTCCGGAAAAGTTAACAGGGGGTACGATCAAATAAATATGTCAACACGCCCTAGTTAAATCTGTATAAATCCATTATTTACTAAAACTAAACCATGCCAAGTATCTCAGGCTCAAAGGGCATGCCCTCGCCTTTAAACTCGTCAAAATAACGCCTAGCATCGGCTTTGCCCATATCGATTAATTTTGCATGTGTGGTGCTGCCTGTATATAAGGCGGTATCCAGCGGTAGTGGATGAGCGGGTTTGATCAGATGCAAGGTAATGGGCTTGCTATGTCCATAGACTGTTTCGCCCTTGGCAATGCGGGCATTGATTTCTTTAATTTGCAAAAGCTCTTTGATCAAAGCACCATTGGCACTCATCTCTAACATTTGCACGTACAAATTAATCGGATTTTTTCGATATTGTTTGATATTGCCCATAATCCAAATCAACCATAATTCATTCGCACCACGCTTCACCGCATCAAGCAAATTCACGTCTTGAATAAATCCAGAATCAAGGAAGACATCGTCATTAATCGTGACGGGTGGCAGCGTTCCGGGTAGGGACATGCCTGCCAACAACAAATCCTCGGTGATGTCTTGATGCAAAATCAGTTGATTCATTTTTTTGCCAAAATTGCAGACATTAAAACTGCCCTGTACACCAGTCGCCGCGCGGATTTTGTTAAAATCGATTCCTAGATGCGGGTAGACTTTTTGCCTAAAGCCTTTGGCAGAACTGGCTGCGACGAATTGCGGTGGCCATAGATAGTTCAAGAGGGGCATGAAGGAAATCGTGTGGCGCATCTTCAGGCTGCGCCAACGATCGCAAATTTCATCGATGTGTAAGCCGGATAGCAGCATCGCCAAATTTAAAGAACCGCCCGAGGTGCCGTCCATCAATTGAAACTTGAGATCGTTTGCAAAAATTTCGGTCAGTACGCCTGCTGCATATGACAAACGTAGGCCGCCACCTGGCAGTAATAAGGCTCGGGTTGAAGTTCGATTATCAGGTGAGAATTGATCACCCGCCGCACCCTGCGGAATATGTGCTAATGCCATGATTTTTTTATTTTATTGTGGTGGAATCGGTGCATCTGGCGGCGACAGCCAAGCTTCGCTCTGCGTCAGATTAATGACGGATTCGAAGCCTTCTGGGACTTTCTTGGGTAATTGATCAAAAGTCAGAAACCAGCTTTCGATACGGTCATCCAAGATCGCCGTAATTGATGGCAAATAGACTGTCGCCAGCGCGGCTTCGATATTTAATTCTTTCATCGCTTGCAAACGCGGATGATCGCCAATCACAAAGCGCGCCTTGGCCTTACTCAATAAATTAAAGCCAAAATTGGTATTGAGAAAGATGTCGGATTTCATCAGCATGCCGCGAAAGGAACAGTAATTCGAGGCTTGCATCTTGATCGGCCATGAGGTGTTGCTAGGCTTTTCAATTTCGACATAAGTCACTAACTTCCCATCCAAATCATACTGACTGCTCACCGTATGCTCGTCGATCTTAAAATTCAAATGACCTTGATGTTTGGGCATACCCCAGATACCTTTACCACCCTTCACCGAGACTTCGGAAGACACAGGCAAATCGACCACGTATTGACCGGTGTTAAACCATTTCATAAATATCGCAGGTAGTAATCTTGGTGCGGGTTTGGCACCGTGGGTACAGGCAATCGCGATACTGTATTCTATGTATTTGCCGATCGGCGTTTCACGATAATCAATCACCGTGACCACCAATAATCCTTTACGCCAGAGGCGCATAGGATGTATGCCCGAGGGCAAAAAATCCTTGGCTTTTTCGGCATCGATAGGAAAAACCGCCATCAAGGCCGGTGAATTGATCGCGCCGACCGGCAGCTTAAATGGAATGCCATCCACCAAAGCAAAGCGCCCAATATAGTTTTTGATGCGTTTTGGAAGTCCAAACATAAATCGCTCCTAGTTTTTCACAATTTTTTCTGATTTTTTTAGTGCTTCGCTAGTTCAGCGAGGATCAAGGGAAATGTATCGCGAGCGGCGTGCTGCCCGATAAACACATCCAGATGACCGTAATTAGGCAAGACATGCAGGCTGTGATAATTGCTTTGTATGGCGTCAAAATAGGCATGCGTCTTGATTTGACTATCGGGTAAAAAACACAAATTATCAGCGCCCGCAAAAAACGCAAAGCGGGCCTTTGTCTTTGGCCTTTGCGCAACAAAACTAGCCGGCAAATTGGGAAAATTTTGCACCGGCAACAAATGCCCGACACCAACACAGCGCGTAATTTGTTTAAAAAAAGTCATAGGCACGGCCGCGAATTCATGGACTAACCAATCACCATGCGTCGCCTCATTCAAATTCGCGTGGCTCCATAAAGCAGGGAAACCGCTGCCATAGGTAAAGCTGACTTGCTTACATACCGGACGATCGCACTCATGATGCGTAAGGCTGATGACTGCAGAAATCAGTTTCGCGGGAATGGTCGGCGCGTCTATGCCCCAATGTGGATTAAGGTATTTTGTCATGGACGCCACGGCAGGCAACATCCAATTGAGTTTAAATGCCGACCACGAAGGAACGACAGGATGCAAGGACACCGCATTACTCACAATCACATCCACTTCAGGCACTAAACCTGCGACGGCCGACATCATGAAACTAGTCGATCCCTGACAATGGATAATCGCCTTCATACTCGATGCGCCGGTTTCTGCGAGGACTTTTTTCACGGCCTCGGGATGATCGTACAAAGCCGCCTGATCCAGCGTCCATTCATTCTCAGGAAAATCAATACTCGCACGCCAGTTTTCTAACCAGACGTCATAGCCATCGGCGACCAAGGCATCAACAATATTTGTCTCGACTGGCGCACGAAAAATATTGGCTCGCACGCCAGCGCCATGCACTAGCAGCACTGGGCCTTTGGTGGGCGCTTCTGAGGCATGTCGGACATTGATTAAATTCAGCGGAAAGCCGTCGCCGGCATTAAAGGGAATCAGTCGCTCCAAATAATTTTTTGTTTCATTTTTCAATGACGTCGTCATAAAACACCCTTAATTGAAAATAGCATCCACTGACTTCTTTCGAAGCTCAAGCCTGCCAACGCACGCTACCATCTTCGCCTAACAGCGTCTCACTCAAACTCGCTCCATCCAGATTGACGACCGCGTACCCATTCAAAACGCGCTCAGGATAATGGGGATCGCCAGCCAACGCAGTTTCATACCAAATCACTCGCTCGTCGCCTTCAAATTCACTGGCTGCACCGTAAGGAATCGCACCATGTCCAACGCAACGACCTTTGAAATTACCGATAGTTTGATAGCAGATACCATTATGCAAATGCCCCCAATACCAATAGTCAGGTTCACGCCCTAAGGCTTGTTCGACTTGTTGATATAAGGCGGTCTTACCATCGCCCAGCGCAGAGTATGCTTCGTGATGGCTCAGCACCAGTACACGTTTTTTCTTAGGAAGCTGAGCCAACCATGTCAACTGCCCAGCGTCCAAGACGCCGTCCATATACAGATCAGAACATTTAGAAAAATAGGCGCTGTCTAGCCCTATCACCACCCAATCATCATTTTCCAAAGCAAAATAACTACAGCCATTTTGCAGAGGAAAACTACGCGCCAACTCGGCAAAATAGCCAAACGCGCCGTTATACATTTCGTGATTGGAATTTAAAGTAAAACTACCGCGCGTGCCTTGCGGCCAATCGCGCATATTGTTTTGCTCTTGCTCGCCCGTTCCTGCGTAATACACATCGCCTAGATGAATACTAAAATCAGGCTTGAGCTGCGCCACTAAGTTGGCGATTTTGCTGGAGGGGGCGCCCGTTTCAAACCTACCCGTCCCCCAATCACCAACGATGGCTAATTGCAATTGATTCGGCACTCGCAGCACCGCAGGATTATTCACAAACGGTGCGCGGGACAACCAATGTTCCAACCATTCCACCAAGGACTCGGCCCAACGCGGATCGAGCAATTCCCATTGCCTACAACCGAGAAGGGTTCCATCGGAGCGCACAATGGTGGCAAATTCCTCTGGCGATTTTGGCAGTGGTGTAGCGCCATTCAATAGACCTAAAGCACCTAAACCATGCACTAATTCCCAAGGCAATTCGTTTTCCTCGCGCACCGCATTAGATAACATGGCCCGCTGTGCTTGCTGGTGCGCTCTTTGCAATAAATCTAAGATGGCGGCATGTTGAGTGAAATCCTGACTTAAGTCGGTTTTCAGTGTATCCAGCGCCGCCCTGGCTCGTTGCTGCAAGCCTGATAGATGCGACTCCAAATCGGACGCTAGGCTTTTCAATTCTGAGAATGACATGATGACTCCAAAGATAAGAAATTATTGAACAAACACAGTCCGAGTTTAGTGCTGCTCATCATGCTTACCCGCCAAAATACCAACATAGTTTTCCCACAAGACACCAGCAAAATATTTGCCAAAACGCGCAATCGCTGCGATGCGCTCTTGTTCACTCTTGGCATTGGACACTTTCATGGTCGTCATTTGCTTAACGAAATCGCTAGGCTGTATGTGCAGCACACCGGAGCCGAGCACTGCACCACTCTTATCGCTACCGCGATAAACCGTGACATATAAAGTGCTAGTGTCATGCCAGATTTTGAAAGGACTGTGATCACTAGGAACTGATTTGAAAGCGCTGAAATAAAAATTACTGCCATCTTCGGCAATCGCGCGCATGTTGTAATTCATGTGCCGTACACCGACTTGTTCGGGATAAATCTCAAATAAATTAAACTCACCGTGCGTCACGGTCATTGGCTTTGACGATAAGGCTGGTGCAGTTAAGGTACCGGCCATCGTCGCTGGATGTTTAGGATCGCTAATTAATTTTTCCAAGTCATCTGAATCAACGGTAATGGTAAAACTCATAGGCGAGTCATCCGTTTTACCACGTTGATAGGCTTGCTCATACACAGGCAAATTCGTACTCGCTGCTGGTGTAAAGACAGTCGAGAAATATCCAGTCATAGTTTCAGTAAACTGTATGCCCAACTTATCTTCTACAACGGGGCGTTTTGGTGCGGATGGCAAGGTGTAATCAATCGTCCAAGCTCTATCCTGTGCCAGCAATTGCATTGCACGTTCCGAGATGGCGGAGATGGTAAGTAAAGGATTGACCGCCAAAGAAGTCGGAATCACCGAGCCATCAGTTACATACAAATTTTCATACACGGCTGTGCCACTCTTACCAGAAAACGCTTGGCCTTTATGATTAACGACCGCTTGTGCGGCGTCTTCGCCCATCACACACCCGCCTAGAGGATGAACCGAGACGATGGCGTGTTTAAATAAATCGCTCCAGATAGGATTTGGCACATAGATGCCATCCAATGCTTTCGTCGCTGCATTCAGACGCGCATTGCCTACCTCGACATTTTCAGCGGTGCCGACACCGGGCCAGTCGATTCGTAGTTGATTCTTCGCATCGAGCACCATGCGACCTTTTGAATCGTCATGACTCATGATCAGATAAGTTTGTGTGTTTTGAATTGCACCGTGATAAGGACCACGCCATAAACTAGTCCAAGAGCGGGCTTTTTGTTTGATACGATCCATAAAACTAGCTGCATCATTTTTACCGATCAAGTCGCCTGTCGCGGACAACATCGGCAACATCAGCTTACCGATTGCCCCCGGGATAGAACCTTCTTCGATGACCATGCGATGTTCATATTTAGCTTGGTCACGCATATCGATTACCGAAGTAATACAGGGACCGACAGGGACGCGATCTGCGGGCTTGTTGTCGCCAAAACCGATGCCGTTGATTTTTTGCGTCGTGTTAAAACCGAAACCCAAGATATCGCCGTTACCACTAAAATGATGTCCCAGCTGATCGGATAGCGCTAAGCCTTTTTGCTGGGAACGCAGCATGATTTCGGTGGAACCCAAAGTACCGGCCGAGATGATCACGATATCCGCTTTGACAAACTGCGTAGGCGCATCAAATTTTTCACGGCCAGTGCCAACGTACTGATAATGCACGAGCCAGCCATCGCTCGCTTTTTCTATGTGACTAACTGCAGCCTGGCAAAATATCTCTGCGCCGTGATTCCACGCATCCGGTAAATAGTTCATTAAGGTCGTGTTCTTGGCCTTGTTATTGCAGCCAGAAACGCAATCGCCACAATTATTGCAAGGGAGTTGCTCAACTCCGACATGATTTTTATTGTTGGGTAAGGTCTCAAAATTGACATTAATGGGGGTGCGGTAAAACTCTTTTGCCTGCCCCATTTTGTTAGCCGACTGTTGATGTGCCGCCATCTTCGTTAGGGCGACATTTTTCTCTGGATAGGGATTCGGCTTCAACATGTCGCGCGCGCGCGCGTAGCCATCTTTCAGCAAGGTGTCGCGATGCTCGCGAATCGCGAGTGGCCAACGGGTATCGTCAAAAACATAGGGCTTGGCTTCGAGCGACACATTGGCATTGATTAAGGAAGTCCCCCCTAAGCCGCAACCTACCAACACATTCTGCTGTGCGTTGACATGAAAATCGAACAAACCTGTACGTGAACCGATATGACCATTGGGTTCATGAAGCTGGAATTGCTCAGCGGCTTTGACCAAGGTATTGGGATAATCACCAGCCAGGATTTCTTTGCCGCGCTCTAATAAACCAACACGGCGTCCGGCACGCGCCATACGTGAGGCGGCGATGCCGCCACCATAGCCGGAACCAATTACTAGCACCTCGTAATGTTGGGCAATTTGGTCTATCGGTGAGGCAATTCTACTCATATCGGTCTCCGTTCATCATGACAGTGGCACAAAATTCGCTGGAAATTCAGTCCAGTTTTTAAATTTAAAAAAACAATAACTTTACAAGAATACTACTTTAAAATTACAAATAACTTAATTGTTATTTTTTTTGCGATCAAAAGACAACACTCTATTCAAAAATATAAAAAAGCACTGGCAAGGAAGTAAATTATTTACAATACTTCACAGCTGATTCTATTCGGTGAAAGAAAGCCCAAAATGAAACCAACACTACAATTCGACCAGCTGTATATCGTCTCCGACCTTCACTTTGGTGGTGAGCCAGGCTTTCAGATCTTTGGTTCGCAGGCGGAAATGATTTGGTTGATTCAGCATTTGACGCAATTAGATAGTGCTCAGCAAATTGGCTTAGTCATTAATGGCGACTTTATTGACTTTTTGGCAGAAGCACCTTCACGCCATTTTGATCCTGACGGCGCGGTCAGAAAACTAGAAAGGGTCGCTTTACAAGATCCTACTTTTAGCCCTATTTTTAGCGAGCTAAAAAACTTCCTCAACACGGCCAATCGCAAATTAATGATCAACTTGGGCAATCACGATTTGGAGCTCACGCTGCCGTGGGTGCGCGAACGATTGATAGAAATTTTGACCGACAATAATGAACTGGCGCGTGCCCGCCTCACTATGGTTTTCGATGGCTCTGGCGTGTATGCCAATGTCGGTAGCAAATCTGTCTTATGCGTACATGGGAACGAAGTCGATGCCTGGAATCCCGCTGATTTTGAAAAACTCCGACAGATCAGCCGTGACTATCAATTTGGTCGTCCGGTAGACAACTGGATTCCCAATGCAGGTTCCAAAATGGTGATCGACGTGATGAATCCTGTGAAACGCAATTACCCTTTTGTCGATCTCCTCAAGCCAGAAGCCGAAGGCGTGGTGCCTACCCTACTCGCTTGCGATCCCCAACAGCTTAGCAATCTCGATAGCGTATTAGGCTTAGCAAGTGCGGCTAGTTCTTGGCTGCAAACCAAAATTTCCAAACCACGTGGCATGCTGGGCGAAGAAAAAGAAAGTGCGCCCCTCGCCGGAAGTGCTGCGGCCAACACCACAGGTTTAACCCAGGCGTTGATCAATCGGAATTTTCCCAGCAATGGCAGTAGCACCAATCATGCTAGCGGCGCGGGCAACGACGCTGCCAATATGTTGCTAGCGGTTGAGCAACAAGCATTGAGTGGTGTCGACCCCTTACATCTAGTGCAAGGAAAACAATCTGAACAACTCGGTGGCATGGGCGCTTTTATCAATTGGCTCAAGAACAAACCTGCGTACGAAGTGTTACGTGAAGCCTTAGATAAACTCGATGAAGATCGTAGTTTTGATCCGACCGCAGTGGATGACACTTTCACGAGTCTAGATAAAGAAGTACAAGGCAATATCGACTTTTTGGTAGCGGGACACACCCATTTGGAACGCGCCCTTCAACGGCAAAAAGGGAATGGCTACTACTTTAATAGCGGCACTTGGGCGCGCTTGATTAAAATAGAGCCAACGACTCGCCAAAGTCCCGAAAAATTCAAAGCACTCTTTGACATCTTGAAAAACGGGACCATGGCAAAACTCGATGCAACTCCAGGACTCATCTCTAAATTTTGCACCGTCGTTGCCATCGTGAATGATGGCAATGGTGTGCTCGGCGAATTACGTCACGTCACCAGCAAAACAGCGGGAACAACTGGCTTTAGCAAAGTCGCCAATAGCCAAATGAGGAGCCACTAATGCGTACCATTACCTTGGAACTATTGCGTCATGGCCCGGCGCATAATCAATTACTATCACCGCTGACCGACTATCTCGCATTATGCGAAAATCATCCCGCCGTGTCGTTTCAAGTGCCGTCTGAGCACAATCAAATGATGTATCGCTTGCGCGCATTGAGCTATATCTTGAAAGAGGAATCACGCGGCTTTCAATTAAACGATACGGCACGCATGATGGGTGATTTATTGGCGAAAATTCCCGGCCTCACGGCCAACTTAAATCGTCATTGCAAAGACCATCACGAAAGTACCGAAAGCGTCACCCATTTGCGTTTAATTCTATCTTCTTCTGAGCTCGCTTTATTGCCGTTTGAGCTTGCCATCGCGCCCAGTGGTTTTCCCGGAGCGGGTCAACATCTATCACTACAACCACAAGCCCCGATTTGCATCACCCGTGAAACCCGACGCATTCCGGAAGAATGTTTGGCTTGGCCAACACGCCCCAAAATACTGTTCGTGTTCGCTTCGCCACCAGGTTTAGAAGCAGTACCCGCGCAAGCCCACTTACTCGCCTTACGTCAGGCCATCGCCCCGTGGCTAGCCCTAGCGGAAGACATGTCTAGCGATGAGCGCAGCCGCATTGTCGCAGACAAGCTGGGGGTGATCACAAATGCCACGGTACAAGCCTTGGAACAAGCTTGCGCCTCGGGCGAATATACCCATATTCACATTCTGGCGCATGGGGTCAGCCTCGATACAGACTATGACCATCGCTATGGCTTAGCCTTTCATTCAGATAGCACAGACGATGGTCGAGAGGTCGTCTCAGGAGAACGCTTAGCAACCATATTGCGCACCCCGCGCCACCTCGACGCTGGCAATTTCAATCGCCCAGCTGTAGTAACGCTCGCGAGCTGCAATGGCGGTCATGTT
>CAYXJI010000092.1:10261-11398 GCA_964465175.1 uncultured Burkholderiaceae bacterium
CGCCAGCGTGGCACATGCCCTGCATGATGCAGGTATACCTATGGTGATCGCCAGCCAGTTTCCCCTGTCGTTTGGCGGCTCGGTCATGATGGTACAAGACTTGTACTCTGGCTTATTATGGGGTGAGGACCCGCGCAAACTTTTGGTCGGATTACGTCGTCGCTTACATTCGTTTTTTCAAGAGACGCATGATTGGGCTAGCATCACGGCGTACACCGCTTTACCACCCGATTTTGATCAGCAATTACTCGAAGCGAGTATTGCACAGGCCAATCATGCCATTGATGCCTCACTGCGCAATGCTGACCGCGTATTGCACAGCTATGTGGAGCAATTAAAGTTAGCAGAAAAACCCATTGAAGCCGCGCTGATAGAAAACTTGAAAACAGCGCAAACGAAAATCGTCAACGCCAAACAGCGTTTGATTGGCCTAATTGATAGCAATCCAGAGCAAGAAGCGCAAATACAGGGGCAGCTAGCCAGCACCCAAAAGCGCGAAGCGCAACTCCGCTTCCATGCGATTCCCAAATGGGATGATGCAAGTGATCTCGAAAAAAACCAAGTGCTACAAGATCTCGATGTCGCGCGTGGTCTGTATTTAAAAGCAGACCAGTTGGATAAAGATAGTGTGTGGGCGCAAGTGCAGTATTTGTCCCTCACTTTACTACTAGCGTCGATAAAGAACTCTAATGTGATCCAAGCCCCCCCGTCTCACGAGCTATTAGCCATCTGGCTCATGGCGGAAGTGCGCATCAAAAATGCGATGTCAAGCCAAGACAAGGGCAACAAAGCATGGTCATATGGCTACCTCGCGGAATTGTATCTTTTAGCCCCGTTAATACCGCAGTTGGACGAAATACGTCCCAAAGACCATTTTCCAACAATGGCTGTGGATGCAGCAAAAATGGTGTCCATCTTAAAGGGACATAATTCCATCCACATTTATTCCACACGCCGCCAGATTTATCGTTACATCGATTGGCTAGGCGTGATTTCGGAAGATTTTCTTCAACTAAAAGGCACTGCAGAATTGATTATCGCAGGACTGCCAAAAAGCGATAATCGCAGCGGATTTCATTAGTGGTAAAAGCTAGGTTTCCATTAAGATTTGTAATGAATAGGACTTACGCAAAATTG
>CAYXJI010000093.1:0-7947 GCA_964465175.1 uncultured Burkholderiaceae bacterium
CAGTTCCGTCGGATCCGACCGTAGTAGTAATTAAGTTATTCGTTCCAGTAATATTCGAATTGACGCCTATGAACACATTTTGATTGTTGGTAACACTACCATCACTCACATTATTCGCGACAATGGTATTCTTTACTGAGCCGGACGCATTACTAAACCCAATACCGCCACCATCTATGCCACTAGACCCAGTCTTTAAGGAGTGATTGTCTACGATTGTAGAGTTGATCACTGAGATGTTTAAGGCACTGTCGAAAAAAATGCCCCCCGCGGAAGTGATGTTGGTTGTATTTGTATTGCTAGTGTTGTTGGCAATGGTTGTGTTTTGCACGATAATTGAGCCAGCCGCATTATTTAACGTTGATAATGTGAGCCCGCCGCCGTGTATTGCAGAGCTATTTCCAGAGACGGTAACATTATTTAGATTGATATTTTTAGCAATGAGTCGAGCACCCCCTCCACCATGACTAATACTTGTGTTGCCTGAAATCGCCACGTTACTAGCGGTAAAATTTGATGGCGTATCTGAAAAAGTTATACCACCACCATATCCTCCGGTAATCGCAGTACTATTTTTTACCACGATATGGCTTAGTGTCACATCACCGGAGTAGGAGAATCGCAGTGCTCCTCCGCCATTGGCATCTGTAGAGCGCCCATTAGTAAATGTCATTCCTGAAAGTGAAATAGCAGAGGTATTTGCTGAAGATGCGTAAGAATCTGCGATAAAAATACGGGAAGTATTATTGCCACTAATTGTTAGAAGATTTTCGCCGGGACCGATAATATTAAATGCATCAAGGTTACCAACCCCATGAATATCTATGGCACCGCTAGTCAGTGTGATAGTGGCAGCACCGCTAGCAAATAGCGCTGGGTCAAATACGATCGTATCGGCTACCCCATTATTCGTTGCACTAGTAACAGCCGCACGCAAAGAACCTGCGCCAATATCATTTAAATTGGTGACTTTAATGGTGGCTAAATCAAAGCTATATTCACTTGCGGCGACCACATTGGTCTCAATGGCACCGCTTTGATATTCCAGTACCCAATCACCACTAACACCGGTGTCATTGGTGGATGCCGCAGTATCTGCGCCGGTTATTTGCGCCAGTTGGCTAACGAAATTTGCACCCACTACACCTTTGGCAACATCGCAGCCATATAATAAAATATCGGCTTCAGATGATAAGGCTGCGCGTATTTTTGCAAAACTGCTTTGATAGTCCACTAAGTTATACGACGATACCATCGTATTACCCATGACCAGATAGCCTTCGCCACCATGTGACATGATATGCACCGCAGTAATATCGACTTTGCCCTGTAAGGCGTCCGCCATTTGTTGTACGCCATTTTTCAAGGGGTCGAGCGTGATAATCTCGGTGCCAGGTTTAATATCCTTGATTAGACTCTGCCAGTTTGGTAACGTGGTGTCGACGAAAACAATCTCATGGGCAACCGCTGCGTTTGACATTGGTGCCGCTTGCATGACTGATACGGAAGAAGATGAAAATGGTGTCGAACTCGCGTCGCGATCAATGTCTGTACTAAGAACGCTGTGGTTCTGTTGCGTGGTATTTGTGTTCATTATCAATTTCCGGTAGCGGTCGGGATAAATTTGGCGGTAATTACATTGGCACGGCTAGCCGCAGTATCTTTCCAAAAAGAAAGCTGGCTGTATTGTTGAAATAAATCGGGTGGCAGTATGGTGTCGCGGGCTTCAAAACTGACTTCAGGTCTGACTTTGTGCAAGCCTCGCATACCCAAAGGCGCGTCAAATTCCGGTGCGTCATATTGAATATTTTGGAAGTCATGTTCAAATGGTTCCGCGCCGATAAAGTCGTAAATCAGCGGTAAAACTTTTTGTGGCGCCTGAGCCAGAAGATCATAGTCAATCAATAGCATGGAGGCCGCATGCTCGCTATAAAACGCACTTTTTAATGCGGCCCAAGGATAGCCAACCATGCGATTGCGCTGTGCCAGCGTCTCAACGCGGCTATAAACGGTCGCACGTTCATTGTCATCATTAAACAAGCGTGTGATTTCGTAGGGATCTGCGGCATATTTGCGCTCTATGCTATCCATAATCCATGCCACATTACGCACACAAGCAATCACTTTCGAGCCCGGAAACTGATCCATGAGCATAGGAAGGTGTGCCGTCCACATACGGTTTGTATCAAACACGACTTCTTTGTCTCCGTGCTCAGCGTAATAAGAGTCAAATAGACCCCGAACTAGACGCTTGCGCTCGGGTTTGGTGATCACCGGGCCGAACTCAGTTCCTGCGCCAAACTGATGCAACATACTGGTATAGAGGGCGCCTACTGGGCTAGTCATTCCCGCATGAAAGCGAGGATTTTGCAAAAGCAAGGCTGCCAGTAGCGTGGAGCCAGAACGCGGCAGGCCGGAGATAAAGTGATATTTCGCTTTCGCCATGACGTGTTTATGCTTTCAAAAAAGTAATGAGATGTTGAATTGCGGTCGTTAATTCGGTTTGACTGGTATCAATGACACATTCAGCGCTCACAGGTGCTTCGTAAGGTGCCGATACGCCTGTCAATTGCAGCGACGTATCTCGTTTTGCTTTTGCGTATAAGCCTTTGGGGTCACGTTGCTGGCAGACATGTAAGGGGGTGGAGATATAACTCTCGATAAAATGACTGTTCCCAACGATTTCGCGAGCCAGAGCTCGTCCTCTAGCGCTTGGCGACACTAACGACACAATCGCTAATATGCCATTCGAGTTAAGCAGACGCGCGAGCTCAGCCACTCGTCGGCTTTGTTCTTCTCTGTCGGCGAAACTAAAACCTAGATCGGCGGACAGTCCTTTTCTAAGTTCGTCGCCGTCCAGTACGCATACTGCATATCCTTGTGTTCTCAAGACCACCGCCAGCGCTTCCGCTAATGTCGTTTTACCTGCGCCTGACAAACCGGTAAGCCACCAAGTCAAAGTTTGAGTGCCTCTTGTTAAATGTAAATTTTTCATACTTATATACTTAGGTGTGACATAGCCGAATTTGAATAATTGTCTAGGGAAATACCTTTTGGATTGACCTTGGTACCCAACAACAATCGACAAAGGGGGGGAGCTATTTAAAGTGATAATTCAAATATTTTTAAATTGTTACTCTAAATAAGCAATTTCTATACCATTGCTTTGACGGCAATAAAAGGCAACTGCAACTGCTTTATTACATGTAAATAGCATGTAATAATTTCCATTATTATTATTTTTTTACATGCTGCATTTACATGGTTTATCCAGATAGCTAGCCTAATTAAATAAGACTTGATAAAAATTTAATGGCTCATTATTGACTGTAACAGGGCGATTGGTGGGAGGCAGCGTAGGGGCCAGCGACCAGAATTGGCGCCCTATTTTTTGATGGTCAAAATAGTAATTGTCTTGTACTAGAATTGGGCTCGCTGGGGCAGAAAAAATAAGTACCATCGGCGTACGGTATTCCGCTGGTGCTCCTGATCTTGGGATCTCGGTTGCTTCATGTAATTTCAACTCTACCGTGCCGACCGAGGTATGCACGATAAAACTGCTGTGTAAAAGGGCTTGCGCTTGTAAAAAACTTAAAGACATGGTTTCTCCGAAAAAATCCAAGTGGCGTTAAAGGTTGATATTGGCAGCATAGTGACGCATATTTCACGATAAATAAGAGAAATTTTGCTATTGGTTTATAGCAAGTGGCGTGCCATAACACGTGTGTCTGAGCGCGACTGGCTCTATTTGGAATGATATTTGCTTAATATTTTTTGATTTATTTACCTATTATTTTCTTTTGTTTGGAGTTTGGAACTTGTTAAATCTGATTTCGCCACTTTCTTTGCGCTCTGCTGATGCAGGTGACCAGACTTTTTTGGACACGTTATATCGAGATAGCCGAGCAGATTTGTCAGAAACATTTCTGGCACCAGCTGCTTTGCACCAGATGCTTGCTATGCAGCAGATGAGTCAGACAATCGGCATCAAAACGACTTATCCGAGCGCGCAGAATTGGCTTTTGCTTTGGGATACCGACACAGTAGGGCGCTTGATCTTAGACATCCGTGATGCAGATATCCGTCTGATCGATATCGCTGTGATGTCCGGATGGCGGGGTAGGGGGATAGCGACTGAGGTTCTACGGGCTTTACAACATTACGCATTGAAGACAGACAGGTCGATTGGCTTGGCTGTGTTATGCAATAACTTCAGTGCCCGCCGTGTTTATCATCGTGCAGGGTTTATTTTGCGCAGTACCGATACTTTATTTGATCAGATGGATTGGCATCCTGCATTTGTTCAAGCTCAATCGGATAAATCAGCATAAAAAAGAGAGCCTTATTATGTCTGTATGTTCTTATTTAAGACTACCTTTTTCGTTTGATGTTGCAAAACTTCAGCATGATCTTGCGCTGGCCGTGCAGGCGCCTTGGATTAATCATTTTAATACACGAGTTTATGAAGAAGAATGGTCATGTATTCCTTTGCGTTCGGTGGGGGGGCGTATGGATCATATCCTGCCTATTGAAAGTGAGGATTTTCAAGACACTGAGATTCTTCAGCAATGCGCCTATTTTCGGGAAGTCATTGCACAGTTCCAATGTGAAAAAACGTCGATACGCCTGATGTCTTTAGCTGCAGGTGGTGTGATCAAAGAGCATAGAGATGCAGGGGCTAGTTTGGAAGATGGCATCACACGTTTGCATATTCCGATACAAACCACGCCGGAGGTTATGTTCACAATCGACCATGTTCCTGTGCATTTCTCGATTGGAGATACCTGGTATTTAAATGCTAGCTGCTTGCATGGTGTGCGTAATGATAGCCCGCATGCGCGTGTGCATCTGATGTTAGATTGCATCAGCAATTCGTGGTTGGAGCAGGTGTGTAGGCAGGCGGGATGGATTTCGCGGCCGCCACTCCGTTACCCCGATCCTTCCATTCACGATGGCAATGTGGCTGAGGTAATTGAGCGTTTGCGTCAAGCTGCTTTTCCGGCGGGATTAAATCTTGCGGATGAGCTAGAGGCGATCGCCCTCAGTCCTTCAAAGACAGGTCAAAAAGTTCTTTTAACTGGCACGTGAATTGCTTAGATAAAAATACTACTGAAATCTGCTTTGCAAGTAGGTATTAAAGAACTGATCGTAATACGTATTTTAATGCTGTAAAAAACAAGTTAATTTATTATTTGTTGTTGTGGAATTGAAAATAGAGTCGGCGCTGCTGCGCTTTTGTTCCTGTTGTACTAACACACTGAGGAGATAAGATGGATGCATTTATGGGCACGGTATTACCCGTCGCATTTAATTACCCACCACGCGGATGGTTGTTTTGTAATGGGCAGACTGTACCCATTCAGCAAAATTCTGCGATGTTCGCGCTGCTGGGGACGATGTATGGTGGTGATGGACAAAATACTTTTGGGATACCAGATTTACGCGGACGCGTGGTTGTCGGCTCACAAGGACAAGGGCCTGGTTTGGCTAATGTGATTCAAGGTGAACGAGCAGGATCAAACAATGTCACAGTGATTGCAAATGGCACAGTGAACGTTACTTTGAGCCTAGCCAATTTGCCCGCGCATAATCATCCTGCTACTTTGGATTTGGCCGGATTAACTGGACGTACGACGATTTCCGTTGGCACGGGGACAGCGCCTGCAGGCACGGCGTTTATTGCGCAGGCGGGAAGTTTACTTACTAGCACAGCGGCAGGAACGCCGCCGGCGGCCGCGATTTACTTGCCTGATGGCACCCCTCAAACAGCGCCGGTTAACTTAGGTGGGGTCACAACAACAGTTAGCGGTAGTGGTACGGTATCAACAGGCAACACGGGCACTGGCGCCCCCCTGTCTGCACCAGTAGTTACGAACGCCACAGTTTCGATCATGCAGCCCTATTTGGGCTTGAACTACATCATAGCCATGCAAGGGATTTTTCCATCTAGAAACTAAATCCAGTTTTTGTTTTACCCCAACTCTTTACAGCCGGATTGTTCACTGCGATCCGGTTTTTTTTGCTCTAAAAAATGGCGCTGGCGTGGTTCGGGTTTATCTTCAATGCGAAAGCCACAAGTCGCGACACGATAGGCGGCGCTATCCTTACATCTGGGCTGAATTTCGTGTAAATTCTAGGATGGCTACTTCGGCAATTGAGGTTAAACTGGTAAGGGAAAAATGCGATAGCTTATGTTGCTGATTTTGTCTTCCTTTTTTTCTTTCATATCTTGCTCTTAATTTTATATAAACGCCCCTCTTTATTTCTCAGTGAAAAAAACCTCGTTTTCATTATTCGCTTTGTTTTGTGCCGCTTCTCTACAGGAAGCGCAGGCGGATATTTTTCGCTGCGTGAACGCGCAAGGAAAATTGCTTTCCTCGGATAGACCTATACCAGAATGTGCGAATCGTGCGGTGAAGGTGTACAAAAATAACGGGAATTTTAAAACAGAAATTCCAGCGCCCTTGACTGCCGAAGAAAAAAAACGACTTGAACTAGAGGCTGAGAAAAAAAGGGTGCAGCAATTAGCCGATGACGAAGTCAAACGCGAGGAGCGCTATTTGCTCGCGCATTATCAAGACGAAGGGGATATTCAGACCGCACGCAAACGAGCGGTCGATGCCTTGGTGGAAAAAAAACGTTTGGCCAATGAGCAAATGCAGGGTTTGAGTCAACTACTTTCTAGCCTGCAATTGGAGCTCAATAACGCAGCAAATTCGACTAAGTCTTCAAAAGAATCGGATTCTATGCGCCATCGAGCGAATGATTTGACGTCCAGTATTAGCAATAGCCGTAGTGCGATTAATTTTTACGATCAAGAAATTGCGCGCACCAATCTTGAGTTTGACCAAACTTTAGAAAGGTATCGCCGGGTCGTCAAAAAAACAAAATAGCGAGGATCATCTTCGCTGTAAATTGGCCGCCCATCTCATCAACCATCACAACAAATCTGACTAGACGTGCGTGAGCGATAGTCTTCGATGAACGCATCAAAACTGCCAGTTTGGCTTTGCTCCATCTCGGTTTGCTGAGCCAGTGATTGCTGGCTTAGCGCATCGAAATAGGCGGTGTCTTGCGCGTTCAATGGCCGTGCTTTGAATTGCTCCGCAAAATACTGGCTTTGCTTGAGTGCAAATTGATTGAAGGAGGCGTTTTCTTCACGGATCGCTGCTAACACCCGTGCCGATGGCGTTAAATCGGGATTGTGCAATTTATCGCGCTGCGCTTGTACGCTTTCTTGATGCGCATGTGTTCCTGCCTGCTTGTCGAGTAGCGCAGCAAGCGGCGTGATTTGCGCGATCAATTGTTCACCCCACTGCTGCAAACTGATGGCTACACCTTGATTCTGCAGCATCAAGCCAGGCGCTCTGCCTTGCTTCACCGTTAGAGCAAAATTACGCCCATTTTCTTCGCCTTCGTCGTGCGTGGTCGGCGCACTGTGGTCTAGTGCACAGAATAAAAGGAAGGCATCGAGGAAGCGTGAGGTACTTAAGTTGATGCCCAATGCCTCGAAGGGATCGACATCCATGCAGCGTACTTCAATATATTGTACGCCGCGTGCGCACAGCGCCTCGACTGGGCGCTCGGCTAGTTTGATGACACGCTTGGGACGTATCGTTGCGTAAAACTCATTCTCGATTTGTAGTACATTAGAATTAATTTGCATCCATTCGCCATCTTTTTTTATGCCTAATTTTTCATAAGGCGGATGAGGCTTTCTAACGGCGATAGACAGACTTTGCATGTATTCCAGCAAGCTATTGTAGGGCGGTACCAAGCCATCTTGAACATTGTTTTGGTAGCCGAGATCACTCATGCGCAAGCTGGTTGCGTATGGCAAAAATAAGCTGTCGTCAGACAAAGTCTCTAAGTCGTGCTGGCGTCCGCGTAGGAAATTTTTTGACAGCGCAGGCGATGCGCCAAACAGATACATGAGCAGCCAACTAT
>CAYXJI010000093.1:7957-11381 GCA_964465175.1 uncultured Burkholderiaceae bacterium
AATTGCGAATCAGCGCGACATAGCTTTCAGACTGATAGTCTTGATCTGAACGCGTGTCACCTGCAGCATGTTTCAGTAGTTTCCATAGCGCTTCTGAGAGCGAATAGTTATAGTGAATGCCTGCGATGCATTGCATACTTTTGCCATAACGCAGAGCCAAGCCACGGCGATAGACATGTTTAATCATTCCTATATGCGAGCTGCCATACCAGGCAATCGGGATATCTTTTTCTTCGGGTAGCTCGCATGGAATCGAATTATTCCACAACATCTGGGCACCAAAGCGTGCATAGCTATATCGATGAATTAAATCTAATTTTTCGAGCGCGATCGCAATATCTGGCTCGGCTGGCGTGATGAATTCCAATAAGGACTCAGAATAATCCGTCGTAATCAGCGGATGCGTCAGTGCTGATCCCAGTGTGACAGGATGCGGTGTCAACATGAGCTTACCTTGCGCATCAACGCGTAAAGTCTCACGCTCTATGCCGCGCAAACCTTGGCTGAGTAGAGCTAAATTAGCATTGGTATCGAGTAATTGCAGACGTTGTCTGAGCAAATCGCTAGTTAAACTGTTCAAGGGAAACTTCCTTCATAAGTGCTGCATTTCATTGAATGAAATCGCTAAGGTGAATAGCATAGCCGAAATTTGGAAAACGCATATTGATCTGATATTTTTTGCATAGCGAATGTTTAGCGCACAGTTGACGCTGCATTAGTTTAAGATCTCGCCTGGATAAAAATTTGGATAGGCTAGTGATGAGTGGTGTGTGTGGTGTGGATTTTGGGACTTCGAATTCGACGGTAGGTTTCGCGGATGGACAACAGGTGCGTTTATTAAATTTAGAGGAAGATAAGCCAACTTTGCCGTCAGTTATTTTTTTTAATGCAGATTTGGATGAAGTGAATTACGGTCGTGCCGCACTCGCGGCCTACCTTGATGGCTATGAAGGGCGTTTAATGCGCTCGATGAAAAGTTTGTTAGGTACAAATTTAATTGAGGGACAAACGGAAGTATTAGGACGTCGCTTGCCTTATAAACAATTGCTGACGCAGTATATTGCAGAATTAAAACGGCGCGCTGAGCTAGCCGCGCAAAGGCCATTTGAGCGAGCTGTGTTTGGGCGGCCGGTGCACTTTATTGATGACAGCCAGAGCGCAGATCAATTAGCGGAACAAACTTTGCGCGAGATTGCTAAAGCAGTCGGGTTTAAGGATATCGCTTTTCAATTTGAACCGATTGCTGCGGCCTTAGATTATGAATCGCGGATTGATCAAGAAGAGTTGGTTTTAGTCGTCGATATTGGCGGTGGTACGGCCGATTTTTCGGTGATCCGCTTATCGCCAGAACGTCGTAAAAAGATCGAGAGACAGGACGATATTCTCAGCAATACCGGGGTGCATATAGGCGGTACGGATTTTGATAAATATCTTAGCCTACAGCAGCTGATGCCGCGTCTTGGTATGGGCGGGCTGTTGAGTAATGGCATAGAAATGCCTTCCGCGAATTATTTCAATTTGGCGACATGGCACACGATCAATTTGGTGTATTCGCAAAAAGTCGTACGTGAAATTCAAGATATTTATCGTGATATTCATGATGCGAATTTGCGTTATCGTTGTGAGTGTTTTTTGAATTTAATTGATCAAAGAGATGGTCACTGGCTAGCGCTGAAAGCCGAACAAGCAAAAATTTTATTAAGCGATCAAGCGACCATCTCGATCACGCTAGAGCGATTGCGTAGTAAGTCGCGACCAACGCAAGATGCCGAGTTACTCGTGATGACGCAAGAGAATTTGCAATTGGCGATTGCGCCACTTTTCCATCAGTTGAATCAAACCATCGCAGACGCGATTCGTCATGCGAATGTCCGCAATGCGCAAATCGATACCGTGTTCTTCACTGGCGGTGCCAGCGGTGTGCGCGGCCTGCGCGAAGATCTGCATCGCCTTTTGCCGCAAGCGAAGTTGGTGCAGGGCGATGTGTTTGGCAGCATTGGTGCGGGTTTGGCTTGGGATGCTCAACGGCGTTATGCGTAGAATCACATTCGGATCTGCATGTGATTAATTTGCTATTTGTGTTGTAAAGTCGTTCCCATTTGTTGTTGCACGGCAAAGCAGTTGTTATATACTGAAAGCACTTTGTTTCCGTGATTTTCCAGCAAAATTTGGGGGCGGCATGTCAGATGATCTTGAGGATGACGAGATTCTTATTGAGGAGGACCTTGATAACGAAGCCTTGGCTAGTATCTCTCAACGTACTTGGAAGATCGCTATCGTCGATGATGATGAAGACGTCCATAGGGCAACAGAGTTTTCCTTGCTCGATGTCAAAATTCTCAATCGTCGCCTCGAATTTATTCATACCTATTCCAAAGCAGAGACACACCAGCGATTTGCGGTAGAGTCGGATGTCGCTGTCGTGTTGCTCGACGTTGTCATGGAGACTGAACATGCTGGTTTGGATTTGGTGTGCTTCATTCGTGATGATTTGAAGTGGCGCGATACCCGCATTATTTTACGCACGGGACAGCCAGGTTATGCGCCCGAAGAAGATGCGATTCGTGATTACGATATCAACGATTACAAAACCAAAAACGAATTAACACGAAAAAAATTACTCACCGCGCTCACCGCAGCAATTCGTTCTTATGATCAATTGCGTACGATAGAAGCGAGTCGACGCGGGTTGCATCAAATTATTACCTCAAGTGCTGCATTTTCCATGCAAGATGGCATAGAAGGCTTTGCCTCTGGCGTGATTACCCAGATTGCCGCTTTGTGCGGCGTGCCTTCCGAGGGATTGTTATGCGCACAATGCGACGACGCATTGCAGTTTGATAATAGTTTCCGTTATAGCGTAATTGCCTCGGCGGGACACTATCGCAATCTAATGAATCGGCCTATCGAAGAGATCGATAACCCTGTCATCCGAGATGCGCTACGCCGGGCCTTGTCAGAACGCGTTTCGCTATTCAGCGAAAATAATATGACCCTGTACTTTTCGGGACGAGGCAAACGTGCGATTGCGGCATTCATCGAGCTGCCTTATGCCTTGACCGAGATCGATCAACAGCTACTAGAAATATTTTGCTTTAATCTCGGCGTCTGTTTGGATAATTTGGGTCTGGTGAGTCAGTTAAAAAATTATGCCTTCCGCGATCAGCTCTTGATGCTGCCGAATCGTTTGAAATTTATTGAGCAATTAGATGCCTCGATAGACCAAGTGGTTCCCGATCAAATGCTGGTGTTGATCGATATCGATGATTTTGCAGAGATTAATGATGTCTTAGGACATCGATATGGCGATCTCCTGTTGCGCGCGGTAGCGACGCGCTTACAGCAGGCGCTTGGTGAGCGGGTATTTTTGGCGCGCATTGGTGGTGATGTCTTCGGTCTGCTTGGAAATAGCGCGAATTTACTG
>CAYXJI010000094.1:0-11377 GCA_964465175.1 uncultured Burkholderiaceae bacterium
ATAGCCCTAATCCATGTCCCTCGGAGACATGCGGGTCTAGTCGAGAAAACTCGACGAAGAGCTCAGAGCGTCTCGCTGCGGGAATGCCCGCACCATGATCAGCGACCCAAAATTTGACGTACTGCTCGTTGATTTGTTGTGCGCCGATGTCGATGACGGGTGGGATGCCACCGTATTTCATCGCGTTAGATAAATAGTTCATCCAGACTTCCTCTATCCATTGATCGTGGCCTAGGACTGGAATCCAATCGCCGACGAAAGAAATACTCACGTCATTTCGTATTGCTAAGTCAGTCAATCGCTCACAGGCTTCGGTGGCGATTTTTTTCATGTCCAATGTCTTGACATGGATATCGCCCGACTTTCTGACGCTGGCAAGGAGTAATAGTGCATCAATGATAGAACTCATCTTGGTGGCCGTTTTATGTAAGGCCGTTAATGAGTTGGCTCTTTGGTCTGGGCTTAAATGTAGGGTGGTAGAGCTCAGTAAAGTCGACATGCCGATTAAAACGGTTAAGGGATTTTTTAAGTCGTGCGCTACGCTGCGGGCGTAAGCATCGAGCTCTAGGTTTTGGGCCTCTAAGAGTGCCGTTTTTTCTGCTAAATCCAAGGTGCGCTGTTGCACTAGTTGTTCGAGATTTTCTTGATAGAGGCGTAATTCTTGTTCAATTTTGAGCCGTGTTGCGAGATCCGATTTTAAGGTTTCTTGCATACGATTGATGGCATTTGCGACGTGGTCAAGTTCGTCGTCGTAGCCTGCTCCTTGATTACTCCGCTTGCGATTGAGTTGCAAGCTCGTATCGAGATTGCCGAGGTCCAGTTTCAAGGCGAACTCGGCCATGGTTTGCAAATGGCGTGTGACCCATCGTTGAAACAAAATCAGTACAAATAGAGAACCTAAAAATAAGGTCAAGGAAGTTGTAATCGAAATGCCGATGGCACGATCTTTGAGTCGTGACCAGATCATCTTATTCGACAATTCCACATGCAGTTGTCCCAAGCTAAATCGCATGCCGTTTTCTTTGTAAAAAAGCGAAAAATCCTTACTCGAAAATGCCTCCGCCTTTTGATTGGCGTTACGCGTCCAGATTTGACCAACTTCATCAGTTAAGGTAATTTTTCCTACGTCGGGCAATTGCGCAATGCCATCTAATAGTGCCTCTATTCGTGGTACGCCAACCTCCCAAAGGCCAGCCTCCAAACTCGGTAAGTAGCCTACGTCGATTTGGGTAAAACGCTCAGTCGCGGCTTGCACACTTTGTTGATACGAAATGTAAATCTGAATGGCGCTGATCAGTATGGCGATCACAATGCTGTAGAGCGAGGTGGCCAGCACCAAACGAATACTGAGACGCCTACCGATCGTGGCATCGCGTAGCATGGCAAGCATGGGATGGAATTTTTTCGGCATTTAGCGTTTTTCCTTAGGCGAAAACCAGAGTCCCTGTCTTGACAGTGGCGTAGCCGCTGGCAGTAAAGGATTACTAATGTGAATCACGGTCTTATCCGATAAATTCGCTTGATCAATCGCGGCGCCAAAATAGTGTTCGAATAGACGTCGAAAGCTACCGTCAATAATCGCTGTCTCTAAGCAGGACTCTAGTTGCTTGGCTAGGCCGACATTATTTTTATTCACGAAAAAATAGAGCGCTGACGGGTAGTGCAAGACCAAAGATGGCGCGATAGTCAGGGATAAACTCTCATGGGATTTCAGCTCAGGCCAAACTTCCAAAATTGACCGTGGAAAATACTGAATATGGTCACGTGCCAACATCGTAAATAAGCCATCATAACTGGAACTAGCAGCGGTCTTAAAACCGTTTTTCTGCATGATTTCTAAGTCAGGCCAATCGTGTCCTTGACCTGCCCACAATGCGGCGAGATCGCTGTTATTGTGCACCGTTGTGAATCGTGCGCTGTCGCGTTCTTTTATCAATAAGAGACGCCAGCCAAGTAGGCCGCGATCAAGCGGAATTCGGATCGGCAGAAATTTTCGCTCGCGCTCCTCCGAACTCAGCGTCCAGACTACATCGACCCCTTTGTTTTGTTCTAATAAGCGTAAATTTCTACCTTGTTGCGCATGAAATGCACTGGCTTGTAATTGGATTTGGCCGTTCGATCTACTTGCACATAATTGCAATAAATCGACATAGTAGTTGGCTCTTTGATCTAGGTGGGATTCCGGTAAGGGATAAACGACCAATTGCGTAGCCTGCGAGCTAGCACTCAGCAACAGTGCGCTCAACACGAGACGATGCAGAATTTTTGAGCGGATAAGGTTTCGCATTTGCTGGTTTTTGCCCATCATAGGACGAATTAATTTTTCATTGTAAATTTAATACGTTTAGTGCTAGCCTTTGCGTACCTATTCTAACGGCTTAATTTTTGATTTAGGTTGCTAATCTGCAATTGAGCCAAAATGTGCTCACTGCAAACGCACCCCAATCACATCGATGACCGCGCGTTCATTGGCGGCTGAGACATCGACGCCCGCACGATCTGAGGGACGATTTGCGACCACATATTTGCCGCTAGTGGGGTCTTTGATAATCATCGCGGTGCTGCCACCGCCATCTAAATTAATCGCATCATGCGCGCCGGCTTCTTGCATGATTTTGGCGACCTCCCATAAGCTGGCGCCTATGCTGTAGTCGGCAGCGCGCCCATCTATCGCGAGCAGGTACAGGGTTTTTGCATCAGCCGATAAACCGACGCTACTACGCGGATGGCGTGTGCCTTGATCGGTGGTGGTGATCACACCGTGTTCTAGCACCATGGCATTGCCGCTCACGGCAAATTGGGTGCGGGCCGGCATTCGCATTAATTGCCTATGCAAGCTAAGTTTGCCATCGCGATCCACCACCAAGCTGGCACGCAAACTATCCTTGGTCGGCGCGGAGACAAGGCGATCGCCAGAATAATGCCAACCCACAGGATAGCCGCCATTTCCCGCAAAATACGATAGCTTTCGTCCATCCGGCGTGGTGGCAATCGGTGTCGCAAAAAAGCTGGCATTGAGCGTAATAGCATAGTCGTGCTGGCGCGCCACATGGCTAGGAAAATCAAGCTGCCCCACACTAGGACCATCGCCATCAGGATCGTCAGGATTGGCTAAAGCGACTTCAACCTGCACCTTGGGCTGCTTCAAATCAACTTTCACCAAGACTGCGCGCAGTGGTCCGGGTAATTGTAAATACTGTACTGAATAGGCCGGATTGACCGCCAAGAGCTGTGATGGCGGTGTTGAGTTTGGCGTTGAGTTCGGTACTACGCATGCCGCACAAAGCAGCAAGAGTAGAGCACTTATGAGTTTTTGTTGCATGGGAATTCCAATTCATGGAAGGTGCATCGTGTTGTGCGATCTTACCGTAATTGGGCTTTGCATATCGACACGGTGATAATCTTCATCAGCAAAAAAACATTGCTCTCGATTGACTCCTCTATGTACAAGATGTTGTGGGACTCTCGCTAACTGAATGCGTGGACGACGTGGTATTTTTGTTGATTGTTCTTACTTTGAAAAAATAGGCGATGCTGATCCCTATTGTTGCAAATCGCTGGAGTGGCGAAACACGCAATTGCAATCCCATCACTATCGTCTACCTCAATCCCGATCAATCTTAGGACTTACGCAAAACCGCCCCAGCGTCGTTGTTGCCGCCTCGCCGTGCTCAAGCACTGTCTTCGTCGGCACGCCTAGCTGGGACAATTTTGCGTAAGTCCTAAGTCTATTTACTTTGGCGATCTTAAACGTGATGTGATCCGCTCGAATCGATTCCGCACGTCTGGTAAGCTGTCAAAGCGCTCAAAATCTTTGCTCATAATGCGGTCGAGCTGGTTGAGTCTATCACTTGGTTTAGGATGCGTTTCTAACATTAATTGGAATCCAGAACTATCGCTGGTAATACCCTGCAAGGTTTGCAAAGCTGCTGGTAGACCAAAGGGATCGTAGCCTGAGCGCGCAGCAAGAACCACACCGACTCTGTCTGATTCAAATTCATCGTCCTTATCCAAGCCTCTGCCATACATTTCGGTACCCGCACTTATCGCTTTCAACAAGCGTTCGTCGGTCTTGCCTTTGGCATCCATCAAGAGGCTTAACCCCTCTTTCGCTGCGATCTTGGCGTTGCTGCTTTGGATGGCATTGAGATGATGTTTGCGTACGATATGCGCGATTTCATGCGCTAGTACGCCAGCTAATTCTGCTTCACTGCGTAATTTTAGTAGCATGCCTTTGGTCAGTACGATATAACCGCCAGGGGCAGCGAATGCATTAATATCTTCGTGATCGAGCACGGCGAAAGTCCAAGGCAGATCTGGGCGCTCACTGTGCAAACTAATCCAGCGCCCTACGCGGTTCACATAGGTCTGCACCTCTTGATCGGCTAGCAATGGCGCCAAGCTCATCAAATTGCTGGCAACGCCTTGTCCCAAGGCAATTTCTTCTTCCTCAGTCAGAGGGACTATCGCACTTTTGGCACTTTTTAGGGTTTGAAATGCCTTCCCTAAATCTAACTTAAACTGTGGCTCTGCGGCGAGATGCGTAGTGCATAGTAAGCCCGCCAATATCAGGCTGATGCGACCCGAGGTTTTCATTGTGCCCCTCCTTTCGCGTTGAGGTAAGCTTGCTCTTGTTCCTTAAGATTCTCTTGCTTGGCAAAAGCATCTGCATCCGATTTATTGCTGGATAATTGCTTCATTTTTTCGAAGCGATCAGGGTTCGGTGAAAGATTTGCAAAGCTCTCTTTGCTCCAGCCTTTTGCGCCAGTGGTGGTGGTACTACCACTCGAGCCGGTTTTGACCAAGCTCAGAAAACTTTTAGCGGAGTTGTCTGAGTTGCTGACACTCTCTGCTCTTGCATCAAAACGTAAGCTCAACATCTTGACCCAGCCCGTCATATCTTGTGCGCGCACTTCCATCCAGCTCGCCTTGCGCGAGAGCACATCAAGCTTTTGATTTTCTGCCAGCGTTTTGAGTGTTGCTGCATCGCTAAACGGCTGCGCCTTCAGTTCGGCGCTACGGGCCACCGTTGCTTTATCGGCGTTTTGTGCTGATACATTCAGGCTGAGTGTGGCTAGCGCGCAGAGAAATAGGAAATGTCGATGCTGGCGTTTCATTTTGTATCCTTAGTGCCCGGATGGCATAGATGATGTGGCTGGAGAAGTGTTCTGATCTATTGGAGAATACAAGGCTACTTCTTGTTCGCGCCCTTTTACCTTATAGGAGCCTACCGGATGAAAGTCAAGCGCGCCGGCACACAGCTGCATGGTTTCTTTTGAGACCAAAATACGTGAGATACCTTTGGTGAGACCTTCGATGCGACTGGCGAGATTGACGGTATCACCAATTGCAGTGAATTCTTTTCGTTCTTCAGAACCGATAGAACCGACCACGGCGGCACCAGAATGTAGTCCGATTCCCACATCAAAATCGACCTCTAATTCTTGTAGTTCCGCCTTAAATTTTTCTAACACTTTGGACATTTCTATGGCTGCCAATACTGCATCTCGAGCGTGATGTGGATTGTCTAGAGGCGCGCCCCAAAACGCCATAATACAATCGCCGATGAATTTGTCCACTGTGCCATTAAAGCGAAAAATGACTTCAACTTGTAAAGTAAAGTAGCGATTGAGCAGCGCGACCACTTCCTCCGGGCTGCGGTTTTCGGACAAACCTGTGAAACCGCGAATATCAGAGAACAACACCGTGATTTCACGACTTTCGGCCTTTTCCCCTACTCGTTGTGAACCTTCTTTGGCAACCCAGGCTTTGACAACGTGCGGATTGACATAGCGCCCAAACTCTTTGATGGTCGCTTGATAGGAGCGATGAACGATCCAATATTCACGCAATGCCAGCACAAAATAATAGCTCCAAATCAACAAGAGTGGGCTGAGTACATGCACCAAACGTAAATGTGACAAAGCGGCATAGGCCAGCAAAATACTGGTGGGCGTCAGCAGCGCCATGGCAAGCGCTGGGTACAAGGCGTTGACGCGCTGAATGAAACAAAGATAAATGGCCGCGATTAGTAATAAGCTCACCAGCAAGTAATGCCAGCGTGGCAATTCATGCATCGCTCTTTGATTCTTTAGATTATCGATGGCAGTCGCTAAAATATCTAAGCCCGAGTATTCACTGTCTATCGGGGTTGGACGTATATCGTGTAAAGACGAGGCATCCGCGCCGATGATCACGATCTTATTGCGAAACTCATTGGGTGGACGCAAAGTCTTTGCGCGGTCGATGTCGGCATATAAGTCACTATAAGAGACGCGGGTAAAGGGATATTTCGCGCCGCGCCAAGACAAGATCATATCGGCTTGGCGCGGCACAGGATAGCCTAGACTTTGCATGACTTTGGCTGGCAAAGAAGGTAACAGCCAGCCCGACAAATCCGTATATAAATCATAGCGCCGACCTACCCCATCGCCTTTATTAAAGTTGATGGTGCCGACTTGCCATGATTGCATGTCGATGGCAAAGGGCGGTAAAAAACCACCGCGTGCGCGTGGATCGGCACGCGCGGTTTTTATTAGACCCAAGGGTTTTTCTACATCGCTTAATAAACCAACATAGGCATCCGTACTGAGAGATCTCAGTGTGATGGGGAAAAAGACATTGGGTTTGCCTCGAATCGCATCGTTAAAAAATTGGTCGCTTTCGGGGCGATCTTTATCCTTTTCATTGAAGGTCAAGTCGAACACAATAGCTTTCGGACCTTGCTGATGGATCGCTTCAAGAATTTCGCCATGCACAGAACGTGGCCAAACCCATTTTCCTACTTTCCCTTCCATTTCGGCTAAACTGGCATCGTCGATAGAGATGATGACAATATCGGGATCGGCTGGCAAATCGCGGGCATGGATCTTCACCAGATAGTCCGATAAAAGACCGTCCAACCACAGCAAATGGCGTGGCCAGAGTAATTCACTGGTCGCGAATAAGACGAAAATGAGACTAAAAACCTGTATGAAGCTAAAGGTCTTTTTCATTGTTGTCTATGGCTTAGCAGAGGCTGGCGTGGGCACCACATAACCCGGAATTTTGCTTTCATCGACCTCATCAATTTGCGCCGCGTCCATGAATTTCTTCGCATATTCCAAATACACTTTTTCTTTCACAAAAACGTGGAATAGCTCGGGGTCGATGTGGCCGTTGAGACTGAATTTGCCGAGTATATCTAAGGACTCGGTCAGGTTTTTACCGGTCTTATACGGGCGGTCTTTGGCTGAGAGTGCTTCAAAAATATCCGCAATCGCCATCATGCGTGCTTGTACTGACATTTGCGATCCGTGCAAACCGCGTGGGTAGCCTTTGCCGTCCATGCGTTCGTGGTGGCCGCCTGCATATTCCGGCACATTTTTTAAATGCTTAGGCCAAGGTAGTGCTTCTAGCATGCGTATGGTGACCGCGATATGGTTATTGATAATTTTGCGTTCATCGGCTGTCAGTGTGCCGCCTTTGATGGTCAGGTTCTCCGTTTCCTCGACGTTCAATAAGTGATGTTGCATGCCATGGCTGTCTACCCATGTTCGTTGGGCGATTTGTCGCACGCGCTCTTGATCGGCATCACTCATGCGTTCACCGCCGATATTCGCATGTTTGAGAAAGGCGCGATCACTATCAATTTGCTGCAATTCATCGCGCATATTTTGCTGCGTAGTCGGATGTTCGCTGCTATTTGCCGCGCTTTGTTTGAGATAGCGAACTTCTACATCGCGTCGTAGAATTTCAAAACGCGCATCGATTAAATGAATACGATCAAAAATGGTTTCTAACTTGGTCGATTTTTCGATGACATGGACGGGCGTCGTGATTTTGCCGCAATCATGGAGCAGTCCCGCCATCCACAATTCACGTCGATCGCGCGCTGTCATTTGAAAATCTTTGAGCGGCCCCTGTTGATGTCGATGTGCGGCTTCGGCCAGCATCATGGTTAATTCTGGTACATGTTGGCAATGCCGTCCGGTGTTCGGCGATTTTTCATCGATACCGATATTGATCAGATTGACCAAGGATTCAAATAAGTTTTCCAGCTGAAAAATGAGTTCTTGAGTGCTCAGCGCAATCGCCGCTTGCGAGGCCAGTGCTTCGATGAATCTTTGATCGGTCTCGGAAAAACTTTGGATTTCTTGGGTGGCAGGATGAATCGCATTGATGAGTTGCAGCACGCCGATGAGCTCTGATTCGTGGTCAAACATCGGGACGGTGAGTAAGGATTGGCAGCGATAATGATTAATTTCGTCGAAACGCCGCATTTCCGAAAAATTAAATAAATCGGCCTCGTATACGCTAGCAATTCGTACCGATTGTTTTAAATTCGCGGCATAGGCGACGACGGCGCTGAGATTTTTTTGTCCCTGCTGATCGACCAGCGGTATGGAAATCATTTTGGATGATTTCTCATGCGAGCCACCAAAATGCAGATTTAAGGTGTCGTTGATGGCGATATCGAATTCTAAGCTTTGTTTGTCCTCACTGACGCGATACAGAGTGCCACCATCGGCATTGGTCATGCTTTTGGCCGTGGTCAAAATACGCTCTAGCAGCTGATCGACATCTTTAATGCCATTGAGAGCCACACTTAATTCCGTTAAATGTTGCAGGCGTTCGGCGATTTGTTCGGGTTTGAGTTCGGACATGGGTTTTGATGATTCTCTAGAATACCGTAAATTGATGCCGTTGTTACCTATTAATTATCAAGTAAAACTGAGCAGTAGACCAAGTCTAAACTTTCCTAGAATTAAATCCTAGTAATTCGCGGGAGCAGCTTGGCTAAAACAACAAGCCATTTGCAATTTGCGTCGGGTTTTGCACTTCACGGTATGATGGCGGTTTTTATGCATCAAGAGGCATGCGCTTGAATTCGCCAAATTATTTTTCCTCGTGGCAGACGCATCGTTTGAAGATTTTTGCTGTGGGTTTTTGCGTCACCTTGACTTGCTGGCTTAGCTCGCCAGTCATGGCAAATGATGGTAAATACCAAATGCCCGCCGCCGAATTGCAAGCCTTGGTCAACGCGCCGCGTGGCCCTGAGTTTCGCCTTGGGCCGCTCAATAAGACTGGATTGCTCATTAGTATCCCAGGTGTGCCTAGCATCGCCGAAGTCGCTCAGCCCGAGTTGAAACTGGCTGGATTGCGGGTACACCCACGCCTGCGCGCCGCCAGCCGGACTGGTTTTAGCGATGGTTTAAGTTTATTGGACATCGCCAGCGGGGCGACGCGTAAAGTCAGCGGTTTGCCAGCGCGTGTGCAAATTGCCGATATGGCATGGTCGGCGGATGAACGCTGGTTGGCCTTCAGTTGCTGGGGAAAAACGGGTGTGGAGTTGTGGTTGTTGAATGTTAAAACAGCCAGCGCGCATAAGCTCATTAGCGAGCATCTGAATGCGGTGACCAGTGCGGGATTTTCATGGGTCAGTGGAGATGATCAAGCGGATCAGTTGTTAGTGCGCTTGTTGCCGCGCACGCAAAAAAATGCCCCGCGTGAAGGTTTGGTTGCAGTCGGCCCCCATACGCAAGAAACGCGAGGCGGAAGATTAGCGCAAACGCGCACCTATCCTGACTTGTTAAGAAATCCGCTTGACGCCGATATGCTCGATTGGCAATTGCAAAGCCAATTGGCGATGGTCACGGTGCACGGCAACGTGCGTCGATTTGGTCCGGTCATGAACTTGACTAAGGCATTGGCGTCGCCGGATGCTAAATGGATATTAACCACACAAATTAAGCGTCCCTATTCTTATCAACTCCCTATCGAGCGATTCGGGCAAGTCATTGAAGTGTGGGGCGTGGATGGCAAAAAATTAAAGACCATCGCCGAGTTACCGATGCGCGAGCGTTTGCCCAGTGCGAATGATGCGGTGCAAGCGGGGCCACGTAACTTTGCGTGGCGCAACGATCAAGCAGCGACGCTGTATTGGTTAGAAGCGCAGGGCGGTGGTGATCCCGATGCCAATAGTAAAGTCCATGATATTTTGATGCAGCACGGCGTGCCTTTTGGTGGCGCGCCACAAAAACTGATGGAGTTGGCATGGCGGTTTAATTCGGTGATCTGGGGCAATGATCATCTCGCTTTAGTGACCGAAACCTGGGGTAAGACGCGAGAAACGCGCACCTGGCGGATACAACCTGGCGCACCCCACACGAAACCAGATTTGCTCTTTGCGCGCAAATCGGAAGATCAATATGCCAATCCCGGTGCGCCATTAATGGAGCTCAATCACTATGGGCGTTCGGTGATACGTTTAACGCGGGACGAACAATCGATGTTCTTAATTGGCGTGGGTGCCAGTCCCGAAGGCGATCGACCTTTCATTGATCGCTACCATTTACCAACAGAAAAAGCACAACGACTATGGCGCTCGCGTGCCCCCTATTATGAAGAAGTGTTAGGTGTGGTCGATGATCAGGCCACGCAATTAATTACCAGTCGCGAATCGCAAGATGAGCGGCCTAATTTGTACTTACGGACGATCAGTGCGAACGGCACATTGAAGACATTGACGGCATTTCCACATCCAACGCCACAATTGCGCGGCATTCAAAAGCGGCAACTACACTATGAGCGTCAAGACGGTTTGAGTTTGAGTGCCACCCTGTATTTGCCGCCTGGCTATGACCCTAAGCGTGATGGACCTCGTCCTATGCTGATGTGGGCTTATCCGCGTGAATTTAAGAGCGCTGAAACCGCTGCGCAGATTAGCAGCTCGCCGTACAAATTTAATCGTATGAATGTGCAAGGGCCGCAAGTAATGTTAGCGCGTGGCTATACAGTACTCGATGGCTTTTCTATGCCCATCGTCGGCGAAGGACGTAAAGAGCCGAACGATACTTTTATTGAACAAATCAAAATGAACGCGGAAGCGGCGGTTGATGAAGTGGTGCGCCTAGGCGTCGCGGATCGTCACAGGATAGCGATAGGCGGGCATAGTTACGGCGCATTTATGGCCGCGAATTTGTTAGCGCACACTAGCCTGTTTCGCGCTGGCATCGCTCGCTCCGGTGCTTATAATCGCAGCCTCACGCCGTTTGGGTTTCAGGCCGAAGACCGCAACTATTGGAAAGCGATTGATACCTATCAAGAAATGTCGCCCTTCAATTACGCGGATGAAATTGATGTCCCACTATTATTTATCCATGGCGAAGATGATAATAATCCCGGCACTTTCCCCATGCAAAGTGAGCGCATGTATCAAGCGTTGCAGGGCTTAGGAACGCCTGCGCGTCTGGTGATGTTGCCGCACGAAAGTCATATTTATCGCGCGCGTGAGTCATTGATGCACATGTTGTGGGAACAAGATCAGTGGCTGTTACGTTACGTAAAAAACGCTAAATCTATACCGGCCAAATAGGCTTTTTGACACAATCAAGTT
>CAYXJI010000095.1:0-879 GCA_964465175.1 uncultured Burkholderiaceae bacterium
AACCAGGCTAGTCACCCGTATAGTTTTTGTTTCCGGTAATTCGGCATGCGATAAAACTTTAACTTGCGGCAAGCTGCGGCGTAAAAAACGCGCCATTAAAACCCGCAACGGACCCGGCACTAACAACACGGGTGTCAATCCCATCTGTTGTTGATGTTGTGCTGCTACTTCGGTTTGCATCGCTAACGTATCGGCCAAACCGGGCTCCATGCTTGCGCCATCCGCGCCCGCTCCTTGCAAGGTCTGCATCAGCAAACGCTCCAATTTATGATCCAAGGTCATCACACTTAACTCGTTACCTGTTGGGAAAATTTGCTGCACGATGGCGCGCCCTAATGCAATTCGGACTTGCGCCGTCAACTCATAGGCATCTTGTGTTTGCGTTGCAAATTCCGTTAAGGTTTCGACGATGGTGCGCATATCTCGAATGTGCACACCTTCGATCAACAAGTTTTGCAAGACTTTTTGAACTACCGACAGTGGCAAAGTGCGAGGTGTTAAATCTTCGATCAGTTTGGGAGCATCTTTAGCCAAATGATCCAACAGCTGCTGTACTTCATGACGCCCTAATAATTCCGACGCATTGCTCGTAATCAGGTGATTTAAATGCGTCGCAATCACCGTACCGGCATCAACCACGGTATACCCCATTGATTGCGCTTGCTCTTTGCTTGCTGCGTCAATCCACACTGCAGGTAAACCAAAAGCGGGATCGGTGGTGGGAACGCCAGGCAAAGGGCCTGCAACCATACCCGGATCGATTGCCAAAAACTGCCCCATATTGGCTTCTCCTGCACCAATTTCGACGCCTTTCAGCGCGATGCGATAGGCACTTGGCCGCAACTCTAAATTGTCGCGGATGTGCACAGGCGGTGACAC
>CAYXJI010000095.1:889-5544 GCA_964465175.1 uncultured Burkholderiaceae bacterium
TGCCCTTAATTCGACGCAACAATTCACAACCTTGTGTTGTGTCGACCAATGGAATCAGACGATAGCCAACTTCGAGACCTAAAGTATCAACGGGAAGAATATCCTGCCACGTGGCCTCTTCCATCTCCTGAGTCGGCGGCATCGCAACGGGGGCTTGATCTTGCACGTCGGGTGTTGCAGCCCGTTTTTCCATTAAATAGCCACCACCTGCCAATGATGCGGCGAGCAAAATAAAAGCGAAATGGGGCATACCCGGAATCGCGCCCAGACCTCCAATAATCGCAGCAGTGATATATAAGACCTGCGGTTTTGCAAACAACTGATTAATAAACTGACTACCGATATCTTGATCACTTGCAACCCGAGACACGACGATACCAGCGGCCGTTGAAATAATCAGTGAAGGAATCTGTGCAACCAAACCATCACCGATTGCCAACAGCGTATAAATTTTGGACGCATTCGAAAAATCGAGATCGTGCTGCACCATACCGACGATCAGACCACCAACAATATTGATAATAGTAACGATGATGCCAGCCACGGCATCGCCTTTGACGTATTTACTCGCACCGTCCATCGCGCCATAAAATTCCGCTTCTTGTGCCACTTCAGTACGACGCCTACGTGCCTCTTGCTCCACGATTAAGCCCGCATTTAAGTCTGCATCAATCGCCATTTGCTTACCTGGCATCGCATCCAGTGCGAAACGTGCGCCGACTTCAGCAATACGTCCGGCACCTTTGGTCACAACCGTAAAATTGATGATCGTTAAAATAATGAACACCACAATACCGACGGTGTAATTGCCACCGATCAGAAAATGCCCGAATGCTTCAATCACCTTACCGGCCGCGTCTGGACCGGTATGACCTTCGGTTAAAACAACACGCGTTGATGCCACATTCAATGACAAACGCAACATCGTACTCACCAACAGTACGGTAGGAAACACCATAAAATCCAAAGGCTTGACTGTGTATAAGCTGGTCAGCAAAACAATGATAGACAACGCGATATTGAAGCTAAAGAAAATGTCCAATGCAAAGGCGGGCAAAGGCAAAATCATCATTGCCAACATCATGATGATTAAGATAGGCGCAGCTAAAGCTTTGCTACCCATACCACTTATCCAATTTGGGATTTTAAAGGCGTTCATAGAGGCATTTCACTTTTCATCGACATAGGATCTAGACCTTCTGGCACCAGTACATTCTTAGGCTCTTGCGGCGGCAATCCACCCGCTTTTTTATATGTACGGAGTTGATACACATAAGCCAAAATTTCAGCAACTGCAGAATAAAGTGCCTCCGGGATCTCATCACCTATTTCTGTATGTTTGTGCAGCGCACGTGCCAGAGGAGGTGACTCTAAGATTGGCACCTTATTTTCCTGCGCTATTTCACGAATTTTAGCAGCAAGCACGTCAGCGCCTTTTGCCACAACACGAGGCGCACCAGTGCCATCGGTATATTTCAATGCCACTGAAAAGTGGGTCGGATTCGTCACAACCACATCCGCAGTCGGGATTTCAGACATCATGCGACGACGCGCCATTTCACGCTGTTGCGCACGAATCTTGGCTTTAATTTGCGGATTACCATTGGCTTCTTTGGATTCCTGTATGACTTCTTGATGCGTCATTTTCAGCTTATCGGCATAGGCCCACATTTGATAGGGAGCATCGATCGCGGCAATCAATACCAATCCACTGACAATCGCCAAGAAACAGACAATGAGCATGTGGCCAAGGTGCGCACTACCCTGCTGCAATGACTCATGCACCAATCCAAAGATAGCTTCTTTTTGACGCATCACGACCATCCACGCAATGACGCCAACCAAGATCGTCTTTAAGATGGCCTTCACTAACTCACTACCAGCGCGAGAGGAGACCAAATGACCCAGTCCCGCAATCGGATTCAGACGCGAAAATTTGGGCTCAAGCGCACTAAAGCTAAATAGCCATCCACCGATCAACAAGGGTGACGCCAAGGCCGCGATCAATAGCATTGCTGCGACTGGCATAAAGGCAAACATGACTTCCTCTACCATATTGAAGATGCGATTCAAAAGGAAGGTAGAATCAAAAGCGACAGCTCTTTCAAAAGATACGCCTGTCACCACACTTTTTTCCAATTGACGAAAAAGTGTATCGCCATAGAAAAACAAGCCGCCCCCTGCCGCTAACAATACAGTGCAGGTAGAAAGCTCTCTGGAACGAGGTACATCACCCTCTTCTCTGGCCTTTTCAAGGCGCTGGGGCGAGGCCGGTTCGGTCCGTTCTAATCCACTATCGTCAGCCATTTGTTTTTCCGTTTACATCTGTTCTAGCACTATTTCCCTAGGACAAATTATTAACGAAAATCGCCACAGAACATCAGTGGAATAGACCGTGATTCACCCCTTAGTTCTCAACAACACCTGCATAACAGGCATCGACGTGCTGCTATTAGTAACAGCGAAAGCATGAGAAGAAAATGTGAAGAACAAATGAAAAATGACCGAGGTAAGCAATGTTTGAAATTGCCTACTTCGGTCATTTTGGATCGCGCTAGATCATATGCAATTGCGTGCAATCACATGCAATTATTAGGAATCATTAACTAAAGTCGCCCGCGGGTGAACTAAGTCAAAAAGAAGCTATTACTTATGCTGAAGCGATATTTTTCGCCCAAACCAAGGAGGAAAGATGCGCCTTATTGACGCTTTCATGTTCAATCTTGAGCGTCTCAGCCAATGACTGCACCAACATGCTATTCAACTCGCAGGCCTCGGCTAGAGCGAGGTATGGCCCATATGCACCACTACGAGAAACCAAAGCTTCAACCACAGCTTCTGGCAATTGTATGGTTGAGAGCACCTCTTCCATCGGAATACCAAGCAAACGGTCTAGCAAAGAAAACATACCAGCAACGAATAGATTCTCCGCCTCTGTTTTTGACATAAAGGGCTGACCGAGTAATTCAGCAAATCGTCCACGGATAATCGCGGTCTCTAGCAATACAGGAGAGTTTCCATTGGTACTTGCAGTCGCCAATAGCAAAGACAACCAGCGATATAATGGGCTATACCCCAAAATAGTCACTGCATGCTTCAAGGACTGCACCTCAGTGCGTAATCCAAAGCCAGCAGAATTTATATAACGCAACAACTTATAGGCCAAGGCAGCATCCCGCTTTACCACGGTTTCTAGTTGCTGTATGTCCGCGTTTTTACGTATCATCTCCATCAATTGCAAAATGGTAGTTTGCGTCGTATTTAAACCTTTTTGCGTCAAATTTGGTCTAGGAATTAAATGTAATTTACCGACAAAACTGGAGAGTCCTAAAGCGGCACAAGCATCAAAATCCTGCCAGCTACCAACATTGCGCGCCACCATTTGAACATTGGATTGTTTTAAGGCTGCATACATTTTCGCTTGCGACGCAAGATTACTCGCATCCAACTGCACTTCCATGTGCGTAATCAATGAGAAGAAAGAGCGTTCTAGAGCCGTAATATCTGCGTTACGCAAACAAATCCCAAAACCAAGAGCACGTAATTCTTTGATCGCGGCAAGACTATCAGGGTCACCAAAATACCGTTTTGAAAAAATCAAAACGGTATTCGGAGGAGATAGTTGACGCAAACCTTCGGCCTGCAGCAAGCCAGGTATTGCCTCCAAGAAAATTAAACTATCACCAAGCAGAAATCCTTTTTCGTCGTCATGAAATTCCGCCGCAACAAATGACATCAAAGAGCTCAAAGTAGAAATATCTACTTCCGCATTTTTCGCCCCACTTTGCCAAGATAACTGGAATCCAATCACACGTTGCGTAGGATCTAACAATGGTTCTCTAACGATGAAATTTACTTCGCTCATAAATTAACAATTATTTTTCTAATTAAAAAACTATTTCAAACTACGGTTCCACAACACGGACACATCAGCGCGGTGCAGCATGACTGCGCAGAAGTTTACGCAGGCTTACCGAGTTTTTCAAAAATTTTCGACAGCTTTTCATCCAAAGTCGCAGCAGTGAATGGCTTAACTACATAGCCATTTGCACCAGCTTGTGCCGCAGCGATAATGTTTTCCTTCTTTGCTTCCGCAGTGACCATGAGAACTGGCAATTTGGCCAATGCTGGATCTGCACGAATGTGTTGTAACATCGTCAAACCATCCATGTTTGGCATATTCCAGTCGGAAATAACGAAGTCGAAATCGCCACCTTTCAACTTAGCCAATCCAAGGGCACCATCTTCGGCCTCATCAACATTGGAGTATCCAAGTTCTTTGAGAAGATTTCGCACAATACGACGCATAGTCGAAAAATCATCTACAACTAAAAATTTTAGGTTTTGATCAGCCATAACTTACTCCATAATTTCACAAAGGACGGTAGTACATATTATCGGTTATATACACTTATTTGTGTATGCAATTTCTTGTAAACCATTAAAACCAGTCTAAACACGCAACGCTCGGCTACCGTGCTGATCCAGATAATGCAGTACTCGCTGAGACATTTCATTGAGTGGGACTACTTCATTAACAGCACCAACCGCAATTGCTTCACGCGGCATTCCAAATACTACACAAGTTGCTTCATCTTGCGCGAAATTATACGCGCCAGAATTTTTCATCTCCAACATTCCCTCTGCGCCATCCT
>CAYXJI010000095.1:5554-11353 GCA_964465175.1 uncultured Burkholderiaceae bacterium
GCCCATACCAGTTAGAATCACGCCAACTGCATTTTTCCCAGCAAACTTCGCCGCAGAGCGAAACAAGACGTCCACTGAAGGGCGATGACGATTTACAGGGTCAGCACTACTTAGTTCCGTCACATAATTAGCACCACTACGGGCTAGCAGCAAATGAGAATGCCCTGGCGCGATATACGCATGTCCTGGCAAAATACGTTCACCGCCTTGTGCCTCCGAAACAGAAATCTTACACAATCCGTTGAGTCGTGTGGCAAATGATTTAGTAAAACCTTCAGGCATATGCTGCGTAATGAGGATGCCGGGACAATCCGATGGCATTTGCACTAAGAAATTTTTGATCGCTTCTGTTCCACCTGTCGACGCGCCAACAATCACTAATTTTTCACTACTCACCAAAGGATTTCTCACTGAGGGCAACACAGACAAGGTTTGCCCATTGCTCGCACTAGAGCTAATGGTTCGGGCACGAATTCTCGCCTTGGACGCAGCTCTAATTTTGTCCGTGATCACATGCGCATATTCATTCATACCACTTTGAATGGAGATTTTTGGTTTGGTCACAAAGTCAACCGCACCAAGCTCCAAAGCTCGCATGGTAATTTCTGAACCGCGCTCAGTAAGAGACGACACCATAATCACTGGCATAGGACGTAGTCGCATCAACTTTTCCAAGAAGTCTAAGCCATCCATTTTTGGCATTTCAACATCTAAAGTTAACACATCAGGATTACATTGCTTAATCAAATCCCTTGCCACAATTGGATCGGGGGCGACACCGACCACCTCCATATCAGGCTGACTCCGAATAATCTCGGTCAGAATACTCCTAATTAATGCGGACTCGTCAATTATTAAAACTTTGATTTTCATTCTTACTCCCGTCTTTAAGAAGTATTCTAAAGTGGTTGTGGTTCGTTAAGCGCAATAAAATTTGCCTCAAATTTACTTTCAAAACAAATCCACATCACCACCAACAGGGGCACTCTTTAAACGGCTTGCATACTCGAGCTCGCGTTTTTTCAATGTATCATTATGTTCAACTTTTAATTTTTTCACTAATACTTTGCCTGTACGTGGAAAAAAATAGACTTTGCGCGGATAGATATCATTCAAATCCTCCGCGATTACGCGCATTCTTTCTAAGCGCAAGTAATCTAATACAAACTTTGCATTGCGTTCACCGACATTAATCGCGGTAAATCCGCGCAACACATTACCGCCGCCAAATACTTTGGCTTCCATGTTCTCTCTACGCGCGCCCGCCTTCAACAATTCATTAATCAAAACTTCCATCGCATAGGTGCCATAGCGCATTGAAGCGGAGACTGGATTATCAGAATTTTCACCGCCATCCGGCAACATAAAATGATTCATGCCTCCAACGCCCGAAACGCGATCTCGGATACATGCAGAAACACAAGATCCCAATACCGTGACAATCAACATGTCTTTGCCAGTGAAATAAAATTCACCAGGTAGTATCTTCGCAGCGTCACAATCGAAGGTTCGATCATAATAGACGTTAGTTGCAAAATGCTCTTCACTAATCTGACTCATGGATTACCTTTTATTGAGGTCATAAGAGTTGGATTTCTTATGTTTATCATCTTGGCTAGCCAGCACATAAACCGTCTTTCCACGCAACTTAAAATCATCAGAAACATATAAAAAATTTTCCGAATGTCCTGCAAACAACAAACCATCCGATTTCATTAATGGGACGAATTTTTTCAAAATATTTGATTGTGTTGGTTTATCAAAATAAATCATTACATTCCGACAAAAAATCGCATCAAATTCACCGCTAAGATGCCAACTATCATCGAGTAAGTTAAGCGATTCAAACGAGATTAAGTCGCGCAATTCCTGACGCACTAATACCGTTCCCTCGTTCTTACCGCGCCCCTTCAAAAAATACTTTCGGACTAAATCGGGTGCCATTTTTTCTACACGTTCGAGGTTATAAACACCTCGCGCCGCAACGCTCAACACATTAGTATCAATATCGGTAGCGATAATTTGCACATTCGGCTTGGTCGTGTGCAGAGCCTCACAAACACTGATCGCAATGGAATAAGGCTCTTCTCCCGTCGAGCTAGCAGAACACCAAATTCGAATGGGTCCATTCTTCTTTTTGACATGTTCAGCCAAAATTGGAAAGTGATGTTCTTCACGAAAAAATGATGTCAAATTGGTTGTCAAGGCATTGGTAAATGCTTCCCACTCGGCGCTCTCACTTTCCCGTTCCAACATGTCAAGATAGGTCGCAAACGAAACGATACCCGTTGCACGCAAACGCCGGGCTAAGCGGCTATAGACCATTTCTTGCTTACTATCAGACAAGGAAATGCCTGCACGACGATAAATCAGACCCCGAACCCGTTCAAAATCACGAAGATTGAACAAGAATTCTTTTTCGCCTTCTGACCGATCTGCTGGCTTTGCCATCCAAATTTTCCAGTCTCAAAAAATATATTTATAATGGGCCTACGATGACTCGAAATAAATTATTCAGTGTGATCCATCAATCCCATCTCAGGACTCGACATCAGTTTCTCAATATCGACAAGTATCAACATACGCTCATCGAGCGTACCTAGACCAATTAAGAAATCATCATTAAACGTCGTATTCATTTCCGGCGCTGGTCGAACCTGCTCGGGCAAAAGCGTCATGACGTCTGAGACACTATCAACAACCATCCCAACCACACGGGTGCCTATATTCAAAATAATGACTACCGTTAGTTGGTCGTAAGTCGGTGTTCCCAAATTGAACTTAATACGCATATCCACAATTGGCACAATAATCCCGCGAAGGTTAATCACGCCCTTCAAAAAATCAGGCGCATTTGCGATCCGCGTAACAGCCTCGTAGCCACGGATTTCTTGCACTCGCAAAATATCGATGCCGTACTCTTCGTTGCCGAGAGTGAAGGCTAAAAACTCGTGTGTTGTCATCTCGCCTCGCGCCGCAACGCCGTTTGCAACAGAACTATCAGAATTTTGTGCCATGTTAAATTCCCCATAAACCAAAGTTAATTCAAAATCATCTTACCGAACGCAGCAAGGCTGCCACATCAAGGATCAAGGAAACGCCACCATCACCCAAGATAGTTGCACCTGAAATCCCAGGAATTTTTCGATAGTTAGATTCAATATTTTTTACAACGACTTGCTGCTGACCGACCAGATCATCAACAAACAAGGCCGCTTTTTTTCCATCGACTTCAACAATTACAGTAATACCACATGAGGGATCAGTATGTTGTGGAATGATATTAAAAGACTCGTACAAAGCGATTAATGGCAAGTATTCGTCACGAATCTTAATCACCCTCCCCTTGCCATTAATTTCTTTAATATCATCAGGCCTTGGTTGCAAAGATTCAACGACAAATCCCAACGGTAAAATATAAATCTCCTCACCAACTTTGATCGACATTCCATCCAGAATCGCCAAGGTCAGTGGCAATGAGATCGTAATCGTTGTACCAAATCCTTTGGCGGATTTAATATCGACAACACCGCCCATTTGCGTAATATTACGCTTCACTACATCCATACCAACGCCACGACCAGAAACGTCGGTGACCACTTCAGCCGTTGAAAATCCTGGCGCAAAAATCAATTGCCAGACGTCTGAATCGGACATAGAGTCGGATACAGCCAAACCATTTTGTTTGGCTTTTTCGAGAATTTTCTCTCGATGCAAACCACCGCCATCGTCGCTCACCTCAATGACGATATTTCCGCCTTGATGAACTGCTGATAAAGAGAGCCTTCCGGACTCTGTTTTTCCGTTAGAGACACGACTTGCTGGCATTTCTATACCATGATCAATACTATTGCGAACCAAGTGCGTCAGCGGATCAACGATACGTTCTATCAGTCCTTTATCTAATTCGGTGGAAGCACCATAAGTAATAAATTCCACTTTCTTACCCAACTTGGTTGCCAAGTCCCGAACCATCCGTGGAAAACGCGAAAATACATAATCCATAGGCATCATGCGAATGGACATCACCGCTTCTTGTAAGTCTCTCGTATTACGCGTGAGATGCGCGACACTACTTAACAATCGTTCATTGGAGACAGGATCTAAATCTTGGGTTCTTTGCGCTAACATCGCTTGAGTAATAACGAGTTCGCCAATCAAATTAATAATCTGATCTACCTTCTCAATCCCAACCCGGATAGTTGTTGATTCATGTGAGCCCGCATTTTTTTCGGCTTCTTTTTTTGCAGCGTGCTTCGCACTTTGCAGATCCTGTGCCGCTTTTTCGACTGCCTTTTTCGCTTCTTGCTGAGGATCAGCGTTTTCCTCTGGAGGAAACATCTCATCTAATGGTTGAAAAAAGCCATACCCTAGTTCTTCTTCACTCTTTTCTACATTTCCATTCGCAGATGGGTCAACATCTTCGCGGGTAATTGATATTTTATCGACATCCAAAATAAATGAACAAACGGCCAAAATATCATCTTCAGACCCATTCGTATTTAAAACGATAATTGCACCGTCTGCGCCAACTCTCTCAGATCGAGACCATCCTAAAAGTCCTAACTCTGCTGTGAGCAAATTTAAGTCGGTATCACCTACCGTTGAAAAAGCAACTTTAAAACAGTGTTTGAATTTTTCATTTTCGTGGCTCGTCTTGATATGCGAACTCAAGTCTGCGACAACGGCAGGCTTCGCTTGTATTTCATCTTGCACAAAAGACTGCAACAACATACGCACATCACCCACAGCATCCAGATCCACTGTGGAACCTAGACGATGCCCATCTAGTTGCATTTTCAAAATATCTTTGGCGGCGAGAAATGCATCAACGTGCTCAGCCGTGAGTGCCATTTCGCCTTTGCGAATTTTATCCAAAAGCGACTCAAGAATGTGTGTCACTTCCGTCATGTCAGTTAAACCAAAGGTAGAAGCCCCGCCCTTAATCGAATGCGCGGTACGGAAAATGGCATTTAGATCTTCAGGATCTGGAGAGTTGACATCAACTCCCAATAACAATTTTTCTTTTTCCGCGAGAAGCTCTTCAGCCTCATCAAAGAAAACCTGAAAAAACTGACTCATGTCAATCGTCATTGTCCCACCCCATTTTTACTCAATTGCATTCGCGATAGCCAATCAATCTAGCCAATAACCTTCTTGACTACCTCAGTCAATTTTTGTGGATCGAATGGCTTTACCAACCAACCATTCGCACCTGCAGCACGGCCTTTAGCCTTCATGTCGTCACTAGACTCTGTGGTTAACATTAAAATAGGAACGCGTTGATAGGTCGAGAGCGCTCGTAGTGACTTAATCAGAGTTAGACCATCCATACGGGGCATATTTTGGTCAGTCAAGACTAAATCAACAACTTGATTTTTGGCTTTTTCCAAACCATCTTGACCATCGACGGCTTCTATGACTTGATATCCTGCAGCTTTCAAACTAAATGCAACCATTTGACGCAAAGATCCTGAGTCATCCACCGCTAAAATTGTTTTGGCCATCATTACTCCATTCAGAAAAAATCGAGAAAAAATTCTCAGCTCTACATTGTCCTAAAATAACTCTATGTCGCCGCTATCTAAGTGCTCTTGATTGACAGTCTTACGCAATAAACTTTTTAACTCAACACTTTGCTGCTCCAACTTCGTTGTGACTTCAGTCAATAATCCGTCTATTTCTTCATTTTCACCATCTGCAGATATCACACTACCAACCACATCGAGCGTCGATAACAACTCACGCAAGCCAGCGCTGCGTTGCATTGTTCGAGAAATCAATTGATTGGTGAGATCC